>CAZNXI010000094.1:0-11171 GCA_964577005.1 uncultured Rheinheimera sp. | reverse complement strand
GATTTGATGTACGCTTAAAAGCCAGTGATAATCATCTTTTATTATACGTAGGTGATAAAGCGAAAGCACAAGCAGCTACTATTGCGACTGAGAAACTGAACAAGAACGGTATCTTATCTTTTGGTATGGACTACAAACAGTTTTTTGGCGCCATGTCAGCTATGATTTCTGCTTCTGGCCAGCCAATGCCACCTGAGCTGGAATCCATGATGAATACCGATATGCAGTTAGGTATGTCGTTTGGCGTTGACTCACATGGCGTCGTCCTTACGACAGAAATGAAAGTCAGTGAATAATTAAACAGTGTATTAAAACCTAAGCCAGAGCTCAGCTCTGGCTTTTTTGTTTAACGTACACTGGTGCGTCTTGCTTTAGTGGCTAGCCACGCATCAATGCTATAACAGCAAAGCGCCAACCAAATAAATCCAAAAGTTATAAATCGCTCAGAAGCTAAAGGTTCTTGATATAACCAAACACCAAACACAAACATCAAGGTGGGGCCGATATATTGGAAAAACCCCATAGTAGAGAGTTGTAAACGCCTTGCTCCAGCGATAAAACAGAGTAATGGCACTGTAGTAACTAAACCCGCAGCAACCAAGTAAACATTCAGACTCAGGCTATTTTGCGCTAAATTAGCAGCGGAACTGTCTGCAAATGCCCACCAATACCATAAAGCGACGGGCAACAATAACAACGACTCAAAAAATAACCCTTTTATCGCATCCACTGCCAACTTTTTTCTAAGTAAACCATAAAGCGCAAAAGAACTGGCGAGCACTAAAGCGATCCAAGGTAGTGCTCCATAAGTCAAAATCTGCCAGATCACGCCAGTTGCCGCTAAAAACACGGCAAACCATTGCAGACGACGTAATCGCTCACCTAAAAATACCATACCTAACAGCACATTAAGCAGCGGGTTGATGTAGTAACCTAAGCTGGCATCTAACATATGATTGTTATTTACCGCCCAGATAAATAACCACCAATTCCCCCCTAACAATAATGCCGACAGTAAGAGCCAAAGCAGTAAGCTTGGCTTGGCGAGAATCGCCAGCGTTGCTCGTCCTTGTTTAAGTAACGCTATAACCAATAGTAATAGTAAAAAAGCCCAAACAATACGATGAATCAAGATCTCGGCTGCGGGGATAAAATCAATTTGTTTAAAATATAAAGGGGCTATCCCCCAAAGACTGTAAGCCGTGGCAGCAAAAATGCCACCGAGCTTTTGTTCGCGGGTTAAAGACATACACACTCCAACAGGTTGAGGCCAATTATAGGCTTTTTCGCATTAAGCTCCTACCCTATTCTGGCTTTCACTTTGTTGTTGTTTGATTCAACTTCGGCTTACCCTCTCTCAATAAAACTAATCCGGCAGTGCCGGATTAGTTTAAGTTAAATCTAATTTGAGGCTGCTAAATTAAATTGCTGTATTAAAATCATCCAGCAAAATTAAGCCAACATCAGCAGTAAGATCTGCACCATCGCGTGCGACAGCGGTATAGATACGGTTTGCTGCAAGATCTAATGACAAGGGTCCAATGGCTGCAGTTTTCGTTCCAGCAGCTGTTACAGTAACGAAATAAGTACCGGCATTTAATGAAACATAACTTGTCTCTTGTTTAAATTCTACGGCGGCAAAAGCGGGTGCGGCGCTGCTGATATCGTTGGTTGCTGTAACATAGATATCGACTGGTCCAGCTAAGGTTGAGCCATGCACAATACGAACCTGCGCTTCAGTAGCAATCCGACGTGGCGTGTCCGCTAACACTAAAGGCGAAATGGTATTGTTACCTAGTGAACCTACAGCAATCACACTATAGAATGCCCCTTTTTCCAAGGTTAGATTTTCATTGATCACCACAACGCTATTGTCTGCTGCTGCAGCCACTTTTACATTATAGGTATCAGGAGCAACACCAACATAGTTCGTAAAATTAGGGAAAGCTAAGCTTTCAACCAGCTTTGTACTGTCATTTACGATCACATCAACGGCAGGAGCATCAGAAACGTTATGTATAACACGAACTGACGCTGTGGTATTCACATCGGCAATATCAGAAAACTTACCGTCTGGAGCAACCGCGAGTAGTGACACAGGCGATTCACCAGATAAGCGATTATTGATGGCAGCAACGACTAAGTCAGTTCCACCAGCAAGTTCAAGGGTACCTGAATCAAAAACAACGGTTTGCTGCCCTGGTAAAGTAATCCTGACTCGATAATTACCTGGAGCAACATCAACGGCGGCAGTGGATTGCTTAAAATCTAAGGTTGCCAGAGGTGCAGTTAAAGCTTGCTCCGGCGCTGTTACATGGATATCTACTGTCGGAGCATTAGATGCTGCATGCACAACTTGTAAACGTACGCTATCTGTAGCTAATGCTTTAACAGGAGAGGTGACAACAAGGGGTTCCAGAGTTGCGGCAGCCACTGAGCCAACTGCAAAGACTTTATAGTTAGTCGCCTCAGCTAAAGTGAGATCTAAAGGACCAATAACCGTTGCAGTAGCACTCGCCGGAAGTCTTGCTTGCACAGCGACATTGTAGGTTGCCGGAGCTAAACTGAAGTTAGCAGAGCTCTGTGCATATGCTAGATTCTCAACAACCGCATTATTGGCCAGAAGAATATTTACATTTGGCGCATCAGAAGCAGCATGAATAACACGTAGCGTTGCATCTACTACAACTGGAGGTGGCGGCGGTGGTGGTACTATAACATCGTCATCATCATTACAAGCACTGAGGCTAGCCAAGGCAACTGCGGCTATTGAAACAGATAAGATTTTATTCATTGTTGATTCCCTTTAGTTTTATTAAGCGAAAAAGTTTACGCCGTAAAAATTACGGGAGATCAACAAAAATCATTGCTAAATTTAGGTTATAACATCACATATTTTCTATAAATCCAACATGCAGCTTTGTACGTAGCACAGCAACAAATACTATAAAATAATATGCTCAGGGATCGGCAAGTACGGCATTAAAATCGCCTTACGCCAACCACACAAATATTCTGGAATGGGCAAGTCGGCTCTGTCGGCATCAGCGACACGCCAGCACCAATTAAAAAACTCGTGTAATTGTCGCCGCGTTGATAAAAACGAAGCTGGGATCTGCGCGGCAGCAGCGGCCAGCTTAACCGCTTGACCTAATTCCGCTAACACTACTTTTTCACCAGCAAAGTGGTCTAGATGGTAAAATCGTTGCGGGCATTGCTCAGGCGGAATGTTTTTGGCGGTGTTTATTAACTCTACTAATAATTTGGCATGACGCCGCATATCACGACTCGCCATGCCAGGTATGTTGAGTAAGCTTTCCGCTGAAGCTGGGCGGCGTTTAGCAAGCTCTAACAGTTGAGCATCTTTAGCCACTAATCCAAGAGCTAAATCTCGCTGGCTCGCATATTGAAAACGCCAACTCACCAGTTTACGCAGCACCGCTAATTCACGGCTAGTTAGCTGTGTACTGTTTTTTACCTCAAGATATTTAAAAGCGTCAGGTAGTTGCTGCTGTTTCCGCTGTAAAAGTTGTTGCCCTTCCGCGAGTAATAGGTCTAATTTATTAGATTGCGTAAACTCCGCTAACAGCTTGCTGTAAACCGGCAAGAGGAATTTTACATCATTGGCGGCATAGGCGAGTTGCCTTTCAGCCAAAGGCCTAGCTAACCAATCGGTTCTGGCTTCACTTTTATCCAGAATAGTTCCTGTAAGCTGCTCAACCAAGCGCCCATAACCAATACTTCCCCCCCAATCTAAAATTTCAGCAGCTAGCTGTGTATCAAATAAAGGGCTGATTTCTAAAATACCAATACTGGCAAACGCCTCTAAATCCTCTGTACAAGAATGCAAAATTTTAGTGATGTGAGGCGCTACCAGCAGTTCTTTTAAAGGTTGCCAATCAGTTATCGCTAAAGGATCCACTAAGGCTAATTGCACACCATCAAATAATTGAATCAGGCCAAGTTTTGGTACCAATGTGCTTTGCCGAATAAATTCAGTATCTACCGCCAGCAAGGGCTGCGACAAAGCACGCTGACAAAATTGGGCTAGACTTTGATTATTGCTTAGCAATGACATGGAGAATTCTCTGTAATAACGCAGCTCAGTTGATTTGGCTATTCCGCCAAAGAAAACAAGCCAAATAAAATTGACAAAAAAGCCGGCGCTTGGCCGGCTTTTTCTGTTAACCGCGTAATTCGCGGCGTAAGATTTTGCCTACATTGGTTTTGGGTAGCTCACTACGGAATTCTACCAGTTTTGGTACCTTGTAGCCCGTTAAATGTTGCTTACAGTGGGTAATGACCTCTTCTTCCGTCAGCGAAGCGTCTTTTTTAACCACAAAAACTTTAACGACTTCACCTGTAACTTCGTTGGGTACACCCACAGCGGCAACTTCTAACACTTTTTCGTTCATCGCAACGACTTCTTCAATTTCATTCGGGTATACATTAAACCCAGAAACTAAAATCATATCTTTCTTACGATCAACTATATAGAAGAACCCTTGTTCATCCATTCGTGCTATATCACCGGTGTAAAGCCAGCCATTTTTAATGGTTTTAGCGGTTTCTTCCGGACGATTTAAATAGCCTAACATAACCTGCGGGCCCTGCACGATCATCTCACCTGACTCACCTAGCGGCACATCATTATCGTTTTCATCAACCAGTCGAATATCCGTTGATGGCGCGGGTAAACCGATACTGCCATTAAAGTCAGGCAGATTGAATGGACTTAAGGTTACTAAAGGGCAGCACTCTGTTAAACCATACCCCTCTAACAAACGGGTTTTAGTGACTTTTTTCCAACGCTCAGCGACTGGACGCTGCACGGCCATACCGCCACCTAGTGATAGTTTGAGTTTGCTAAAATCTAACTCGGCAAAACCGGGCGTATTGAGTAAACCATTAAATAACGTATTTACGCCGGTAATCGCGGTGAACGGGAATTTAGCCAGCTCTTTAACAAAGTTGGGCATATCGCGTGGATTAGTGATCAATAAATTTGTACCACCGTGTTTGAAAAACACAAAGAAGTTAGCGGTGAGCGCGAATATATGGTACAGCGGTAAAGCCGTAACAACATTCTCAGTACCATCATCTAAAAACTGATCTAAAAAGCCACTTGCTTGCTCAAGATTAGCAACCATATTGCGATGCGTTAGCATGGCACCTTTTGAGACACCCGTTGTGCCACCGGTATATTGTAAAAATGCAATATCATCGCCCGTAACAACGGGCTTTTGCCAAGTTAAACTCGCACCACGTGCAAGAACTTGATTAAAAGGGGTAAATTTACGTAACTGGTAGGCTGGAATCAGCTTTTTAACGTGTTTAACCACTAAATTCACGATAGTGCCTTTAACCGTCCCCAGCATATCGCCCATTTTGGTTAAAATAACATGCTCAACCTGCATTTGCTTTTCAACAGCCATCAGGGTGTGCGCAAAATTTTCAACAATAACAATAGCTTTAGCTTTTGAATCTGTTAATTGATGTTGTAGTTCTCGTGGTGTGTAAAGTGGGTTAACATTGACCACGCTACAACCGGCTCTGAGAACCCCCATTAATGCTATTGGATATTGCAACAGGTTTGGCATCATAATGGCTACCGCATCACCATGCTTTAAACCTAACTCATGTTGAAGATAAGCGGCAAAAGCCTTGCTTTGACGATCTAACTCACGATAGGTGATACTCTTACCCATATTGATAAAAGCAACTTTATCAGCATATTTTTCAATACTCTGACTGAAAATATCTAATAAAGAAGAATAATGATCAGGATCGATCTGCGCCGGAACGCCCTCGGGATATGAATTGAACCAGACTCTGTCCACCGTCTACTCCTAAATAAAGTTGTTATACTAAGCGCAAGCATTGATTGAGCTTTTGAAAGGCTTAGCTTTTTATTGTTATTTTAGCTGCTTTTGTGCAATTCGCGGAGTTATTGCTTGGCTGCAGCGATCTGTCTGAGCTTTTACTCTAATAACATCATCCCACAAAAGGACTAAACAGACAATCTGTCAACATACACTGATGGTCGTCTTTCGCCCTATTAACGCTGATAAATCACCCTATTCGTAACTAAAGCACACTCTAGTTTGACAATTCAACAGCAATGGGTTTTATAAATTTTAAAGTCATCCGGTCACTTTCGCCAATATTAAGATAATAATCGCGATCTTCTAAACCCAGCGCCAGTGTTGGTGGCAAGGTGTACACACCTCGGGTATAGTTTTTAGTATCTTTAGGGTTGGCATTGATTTCGCTGGTTTCGACTAATTGAAAACCGACTTGTTCAGCAACACTAATTAGATAGGCCTCATCGGTATAGCCTTCTACAGCATAACTGGTCACATCAGAGACTCTTGCGGCACGGTGTTCTACCATACCCAGTACACCACCAGGTTTCAAAACGGAAAAAAGGTTTTGCATGGTCGCCAATAAATGGCCATGTTTATCCCAAATATGCGCATTCCGAAAACTTAACACCATATCAAACTGCTCATGTGCTAAAGCAGGAACAAACTGTGGTGGATCTAAAGCAACACTGGCAACAGTACCAAATTTTTCGACTTGTTCTGTCAGTCTTTGTTGTAAACGCGCACTTAATCTTGCCCAAAATAAACTGCGTTCGTCATTAATATTTCCACCGTCTTGGCGAAAATGCGCAACCGTAAGTTGACCTTGATCTTTTAAAAAAGGCGCCAAGATCTCAGTATACCAACCACGCACAGGCCAAAGTTCCAACACTGACATTTGCGGTTCAATACCAAAAAATAGTAATGTTTCTACTGGGTTACGGTATTGATTTCGATGTAAATGTGCCGCACTTCTTGCCGGATTTTCGGCATGAGCCGCTATCTGCTCTCGCCAGTGCTCTGCGGATTTTGCCAACGCATCCCCACTTAGCAGTTGCAACAAACTGATAATGACCATCGTTGTTATTATTTTTGTCATAGTTAAGACCCTGGATTAACAGAACATCTTGCTTAACATCCTATCGATTACCCAAACAGAATTAAGCACCGAATTCAGGCGGTTAGCTTTAAGATAACGCTCAATTTGACTAAAAGTCCAGCAAAAGTAGGTTATCTTTTTATGTCATATTTTCGTAACCATATCGCAAGTTGCTTGGTATAACGATAAGGCTACTTTACACTCTCGACTTTAAGATTCTATTTAAAAGGTTATGACATGCGCGCCTTGTTATTGTTCCCGCTATTAGCATTAAGTAGCACTTCTTTGTTTGCAGCCCCCAAAAATGTCATTTATATGATTGGAGATGGAATGGGCCCTGCGTACCTTACCGCCTATCGATATTACCAACATCAGCTCACCTTTGGTGCTGATGCCGCGAACAAGCCTGTAGCGACTACCATTTTTGATGATTTATTAACGGGGATGGCGAGTACCTACCCTGATGACGATACCTTAGTTACCGATTCCGCCGCTGGGGCAACCGCTTTAGCAACAGGTGTAAAAAGTTTTAATGGTGCCATATCGGTCAATCGCCAACATATCCCTATTGGCACCATGATGCAGCTTGCTAAACAATTAGGGAAAGCCAACGGCATCGTTGCCAGTTCACAGGTTAATCACGCGACGCCTGCGGCTTTTGTGTCGCATAATGTTAGCCGTCGCAACCTAAACGCGATTGCTGATATGTATTTTGATTATAAAATTAACGGCCAACCGGTTGCCGATGTTATTTTCGGTGGCGGCACTGATTTTTTTATTCGTGAGGATAGAAACGTTATTGCCGACTTTAAAGCAGCGGGTTATCAATATGCAGACAGCTGGCAACAATTAACTACATTATCGCAGAAACCCGCTATTGCTCTACTGGATAAAGTAGCCTTACCGCCGGTATTAAATTCCAGCCAACCAGCTCAACTTGCAACCTTGACCACTAAGGCATTACAGCTGCTGCAACCTGCAGAGAAAGGCTTTGTTCTTATGGTAGAAGGCAGTCAAATTGATTGGTGTGGGCATGATAATGATATTGCTTGTGCTATGGCCGAAATGCATGACTTTGCGCAAGCCGTGCTCGTCGCCAAAGCCTATGTTGATGCGAATCCAGATACGTTACTGGTGATAACAGCTGATCATGAAACCGGTGGTATGTCGTTGGGCGCCAATGGCAAATACCTGTGGTTACCAGAGATCATCAGCAAGGTTTCAGCAACGGGTCGAAAAATTGCAGACGAGTTAAATGCCGCAGCTAATGACGAAGCCGCGTTAAAGCGCTGGTTCGAATTGACACACATCACTCTTACCGTCGAAGAACAACAGCGACTGTTGGCACAACGTGGCGGTGAGCAAAAAGCCTTACGTGAAGTTGCGGTACAATTAATCTCGCAATATTCTTACACTGGCTGGACGACCGGAGGTCACACTGCGGCCGATGTACCCATCATGGCTTACGGTAAAAACCGTGAAGATTTTCAAGGTTTTATGGACAACACTGCGATTGCCAAACAATTGATTCGTTATATCAGCACTCAGCAGCCAAAATAAGGCTAAAAATACTTTAATGACAGACAAGCCCAGTAATTACTGGGCTTGTTCGTATTCACTAACCTGTTACTCGCTCGTTTGACCGGTTAATTGCTCTCTTAACTTTGGCGCACTGGTCGCATTGTCTAACCAAATATTAAAAAAAGCTGGCCCAAAAGCGTTGTCTGCTAACACCCCAGTTTTGCTGCCATTAAAATAAAACTCCACCGTATTATCTGGTAGCAACACCGCGGCAAGTTGATCACCTTTTTTCACATCTTGCCATAATGTTGTCAGCTGCTCAGCCCAGAGTTGCTGCTGCTCAGTGCTGCTTTGTTGCAATTTTTTCCATTCATCAACGGTGGCTTTAATAAACTGATCTCGGCTGATATTGCGCTTATAGGTCAGCTCTAATAACAAAGGGGCGCTCTGTTGGTAATCCACAAAACGACCATCACTACTGGCTAATCTGGCATCATACAATTGCCAAAACATATAGCGATAACTGCCTTGACCTACCGTTTGCAGATCGGGAACCGCAAACGCGGGTGAGGTAACGCTGAACGCTATCAATAAAGCTATGATCTTACGCATACCATCTCCTGCTATAACCAAAAATAATGCCCAGAAAGCCCCAAACCAGCGTGAGTACAACATAAGACAAAATCCCCGCAGGGAAGCTCATCACACCATCGCTCAGAGCAGCGCCACCGATGTAAGATAAGGGTCCACCCACACCGCCAAGCAACGCGGCTAGCCAAGGCTTTGTTAAAAAGCGACTCATCACTTCAACAAGGGCTAACGCAAAAATACCCCAGAGCAGCACAAACCAAAGAGGTAGCCAAGCAAGTTGCGCGAAACTTAAAATACCGGCGAACACTAACAGACTATCCACGACAATGCCGAAAATAGCCGTTAACGCGACCGCCAATTGCGCATTACGCGAAGGTAACTGCCATAAGCCATAGAGCAAATATAATAATACAGGCCAAAAAGCCAACTGCTGAAAATACACTAATAAAAACCAGCACACTTCAAAACCCAGCAATGCCCGCCATGGTATATTCACTTTTAACGCTGTCATTGTTGCTTCATCCTTGCGGCCAGTTTAGTGCGAAAACTGTAAGGTAATACACTTAATAGCTTAAGCAGGTAGCCTAAGCGTTTGGGAAAGCGTAAGCGCAATTTTCCGGCATTGATCCCGTCGAAAATCCGCTTGGCCGCTTCAGCTACCGGCATCAGAAAAGGCATCGAAAAATCATTTTTTTGGGTAAGCGGCGTATCAATAAAACCCGGTTCAATTAAACAGACGTTAATGCCGGTATCTGCCAAATCAACACGCAGGCTTTCCGCAAAATAACTTACTGCAGCTTTGCTCGCACCATAAGCCTCAGAGCGGGTAAAGGGAAAAAAGTGTGCCATAGAGCTAACAATTGCCAAGGTGTTGCCCGCTTTAAGTGTTGGTAAAAATAACTTAGTGCTGGCCACCACTGCCTGAAAGTTGATGGCAAAGGTTCTCTCAAAGGCAGCCAGATCTAAATCCAACGCAGACACATATTCGCAATTGCCGGCGTTTAGCAAAACCACATCAAAGTGGAGTGAAGCAGGCAAGCTTTCGCGCCAGGCTTGCATAGCTGCGAGATCGGTTAAATCCAAACTAACTGGGATAATCTGTTTAGGTTGCAGTGCTGCAAGCTCGGCTAGTTTGTCAGCCGAGCGTGCTAGTGCATATACTGTCCAGCCTTGCTTTGCATAATACAGTGCAGTTTCTCGGCCAATACCCGAACTTGCACCTGTGATTAAGATTGTTGCCGACATGGTTACTCCTTATCAAACTACCGTCTTATACGTAAAGTTTTTAGAACAGTTCAGCGGTAACCGAGGATATTCTTTTTAGTTTCTATCGAAGAAACCAGACTTAAGAGGAAAAAGCACATATACCATGACGTATTTTAGCGTTCGTCCTGAGATATGCTTAAAAAAATGGGAATTGACCAGAGAAATTAGCAAGGCTAAGCGTACAAATCGACACCTAACATGGCCTGTACTTCACTGCGACGTTGTTCATTTTGTAGGCTTTGATAAGCAGCAATAGCGCGTTCGTTACGCGGTTCAGCATTATCACGAAAGGATTGGCGGTTACTTTGCGCCTCACGTTCATTATCTAAACGAGAAATAGCCTCAGTGTCGACACGAATACCTGCCGCTTGATTAACCGTCGCATCCCGCTCTGGCTGAACGGCGCGCGTAGGCTGAGGCCGATTCGTTGCCGGATTTAGCAGACTACTGGGGTTAATATTATTGCTGGCGTTAATGCTCATGAACAATGATCAGTAAAATAAATTGGTTTTAGTATAATCAAAGCCGCAGCAGATGCAAACTACCATTTTGCATAATGATCTTCTGTCAGCCCCCATACGCCATCTAAGCTTAACAACTCATCGCCTAGCCGGATCTCACCATAAAAGCGCCCCATATGCTGCTTAAAATTAGACGCCAAGAAACCTAAATTCACTTTTTCACTGCGATAATTCGCTGGCACAAAGCGCAAATTAACCTGACTATCTTCAGTCGTGATAACCCAAGGTGCTGTAGCGTCTTGTCGAGTAAACTGAAAGTGGCTGCTGCCTAGCTTAACCAGTTTATCTTCCAGCCACAGGGCATTTTCG
>CAZNXI010000093.1:0-11270 GCA_964577005.1 uncultured Rheinheimera sp. | reverse complement strand
CTCGAACCCACGACAACCGGAATCACAATCCGGGGCTCTACCAACTGAGCTACAATCACCACTTTCGCTGATTATTTTAACCAAAAATCGAGCTCGCCACCAAGCTTTTTTTACCGTCGCGTTAAACTGTCATTTTATCGACCAAGCTTAAAATGTTATGCTTGACCAAGTTGCCGCCATTTCCAACACATTGCAGCAGCATTTTGACCTTGGACTAATAAACCCGAGGGTCTTTTTAAACACAGTTTCACAGGAGTGAAAAATGGAACAAATAACTGCACTATTCCAGGAAAACCATCAGATTTTTCTCGGCTATCTTGTTAAGTTTATTATCGCTATCGCCATTTTTTATATTGGTCGTATCATTGCCCGCAGTATCTCCAAACTACTTGAGCGAGGCTTGCTGTCTCGTAATATCGATAAAGCCGTAGTATCGTTTTTATGCAGTATTGTGTATGCCATTCTCATTGTTGCAACGACATTGATGGCGCTCTCGCAAATTGGTGTGCAAACCACGTCTTTTATTGCCATCTTAGGTGCTGCAGGTCTAGCTGTTGGTCTGGCATTACAAGGCTCGCTGTCGAATTTTGCGTCTGGTGTCTTAATCATTCTATTTCGCCCCTTTAAATCCGGCGACTTTATTGACGCCGGAGGCATCACTGGCACCGTAGACAAAATTGAAATTTTTCAAACGACGATGAAAACGCCTGATAACAAACGAGTGATCGTACCCAATGCGCAAATCACTGGGACCAGTATCACTAATTTCTCCGCTGAACAAACGCGTAGAGTAGATTTAGTGGTGGGTATTAGCTATGACTCTGATTTACTAAAAGCGAAAACCATTCTGCAAGAGATTATTAGCAATGATCCGCGAGTGCTTGCAGAACCTGCACCCAATATTCGACTATCAGAGCTTGCAGATTCATCGGTAAATATTATCATTCGACCTTGGGTCAAAACAGAAGATTATTGGGATGTGTATTGGGATACCTTAGAAAAAATTAAGTTAGCCTTTGATGCCAATGGTATCAGTATCCCGTTTCCACAAATGGATGTTCATATTAAAAAACATGTACAGGAGTCAGTATGAAGTTACTTGCTATAGCCGCTTCACTTAGCTTGATATTTATGAGTCAAGCACAAGCAAATGAAAAAAAAACATGGCAAACCTCAGCCGAGCTGGGTGCTATTACGACTTCGGGTAACACCTCAGGTACCTCAATAACAGGTAAAATCGATGCCAAGCAAGAATTAACGCAATGGAGTAACAATTACATCCTAAGTGCTTTTTTTAAAGAAGATGAAAAAACGGATGCTGAAGGTAACAAAATCCGTGAGCGCTCGGCCGAACGGTATTTAGTATCAGCGAAAGGTGCCTACAAGCTAACTAAGGAATTTGACAATCTCTTCGTGCTTGGTTCTTATACTGATGATAAGTTTGGTGCTTTTTCACAATACACCTCTGTTGCTGCCGGTTATGGTTCCCGCTTGCTTAACATGGAAAATAAATCTATCGATGTAGAAATCGGCCCGGGTTACTACACTGCTAAACGTGCTACAAACGAAAAAGAAAAAGGCTTATTGGCGCGCAGCGCTGCATCCTTCAAGTGGGTACTCAGTGAATCAGCTAACTTTACACAAACCCTCAGCGTAGAATATAGCAGTGATAATACACGTACTGTCGCAGAAACTGCTCTTAGTGCCCGTATCAATGGCGCCATGCAAATGAAAGCGGCATTTTTAGTACAGAATGATTCCGATGTACCGGTAGATAAAAAAAATACCGACACACAAACCTCACTGACGCTGGTTTATTCATTCTAAAAACGCACTGCAAAATTTAATATTGTTAAGGGCCTGGTTAGGCCCTTTTTTATGCATAATTTAAATCAATAATTAGGGCGAGTTAAAATCCAACCAGCAAACATCATCCCCTCTAATATCAACTATGCTTATACAATGAAATCCTTAGCTTTTGGATAAAAATGGACTCCGTATGAGCAAAGTAAGATTTGATAAAGGAAATTTTTATCCTCTACTTGGTGCAGTAATCTACTTGGTGTTTGGCTTGATTTGGATTCACTTTAGTGATCAGCTATTACTGACAATTGTTAAGGATTCCGAGCAATTAGCCCGTTACCAAACCTATAAAGGCTCTGCTTATGTCATTTTTACCGCACTGATCGCTTGGGTTTTACTGAAACAACGATACTTTTTTGCGTCTTCATTAGCTGACTCGGAGCAACTACTCGATGCCACCTTTACTCAAGCCGCTGCAGGTATGGCTTATGTTGGTGCAGATGGTCGTTTTATCCAGCTAAATCAGGAGTTCTGTAATATTTTAGGCTACAGTGCTGCCGAGTTAAAACAACTGACCTTTCAACATATCACGCATCCGATGGATCTGGCCAAAGATGAGATCCTATTACAACAAGCTCTGGCGGGTGAAATACAGCAATATTCAATTGAAAAACGCTATTTACACCAAAATGGTCAAGTCATTTGGGCAAGACTATCAGTAGCGCTATTACCTAAAGGCAAGCATAGCAATGCCTGTTTTCTGTCGGTTATTCAGGACATAACGGCTGTTGCCATGGCACAGCAGCAATTACAGGAAAGCGAATTACGTTTTCGAGTACTGCTGGATAATATACCAAATATCTCTGTTCAAGGTTACAACGAAGAAGGCAAAACCCTTTACTGGAATAAGGGTAGTGAGCTTATTTATGGGTATAACCGCCATGAAGCACTTGGCAAGAACTTATTAGACTTAATCATCCCAGACTTTATGCGTGAAGGGGTGCAAGAAGCAATCGCTTTAATGGCCAGCACAGGTGAACCACGCGCCGCCGAAGAGCTCGCATTAAAACGCAAAGATGGCAGTTTGGTTGATGTTTATTCTTCACATGCGGTGATTATTTTACCGGATAAAAAACCACAGATTTATTGCATCGATATTGATTTAACTGAACAAAAACAACAAGAAGCCAAGCTGGCTTTTCTCGCTCAGTACGACCCCTTAACACATTTACCTAATCGCCATCTGTTTGCGGCTCAACTAGCGCGTGCAGTAACTGAAGCACAAGACAAGCACCTGCAACTGGCAGTAATGATTTTAGATTTAGACAATTTTAAAACCATCAATGAATCCTATGGCCACAATGTCGGCGATATGCTGCTTAACCGTATTGCGGAAAAACTACAAATTTGTTGTGGCCAACAACATACTCTTGCCAGATTGGGCGGTGACGAATTTGCTATCTTGCTAGAAAACTTAACACATGTGGATGATGCTGCGCATTTTGCTCGAGATCTGCTAAAGGCATTGCAGCAACCCTTAGTACTGGATTTTGATATCGAAGTCAGCAGCTCTGCCTCTATTGGTATCAGCCTGTTCCCACAACATACCGATAACGTTGAGGCCTTACTGCAAGGCGCAGATGCTGCCCTATACAAGGCAAAAGCCGATGGCCGCAATACCTATTGTTACTACACCGATCAGTTAACCGAATTAGCGCGGGAAAGGCTAGTGCTGGAAGCTAAATTACGCCAAGCTATCCAACAAGAATTACTGACCTGTTACTATCAACCGCAAATCGATCTGAGCACTAACCAGATTATCGGAGCTGAGCTGCTAATCCGCTGGTTTGATCAAGCACAAGGTTTTATTGCACCAGATAAGTTTATTCCTATCGCAGAGTCATGTGGGCTAATTTATCAGATTGGCCAACTCGTTCTAAAACAAGCCTGTTATCAAGGGCATACCTGGTTGAAGGAAGGATTGCCAGCTGTCAGGCTCGCCGTTAATGTCTCTTCACACCAATTTAGCAAAGGTGATTTACAGCAACAGGTAGCAAGAATACTGCAAACCAGCCATTTCCCAGCGCACTTACTGGAATTAGAAATCACCGAAACGGCATTAATGCAAAACAAAGAACAAGTAATTGATACCATGCAGCAGTTAAGAGCGATAGGGCTCCGGCTGGCGATTGATGACTTTGGTACAGGTTATTCTTCCCTCGCTTACCTGCAACAATTGCCCGTAGATGTACTGAAAGTTGATCGCCGCTTTATTGATCGAATTACCTCAAACGAAAAAGACTGGCAAATCAGTAAAGCCATTATTGAGCTGGGTCATACCCTAGGTTTTGAGGTTCTGGCTGAAGGGGTAGAAACCGCAAACCAACTGGCCAGCTTAAAAGACATGGCCTGTGACTACTATCAGGGGTATTATTACAGCAAGCCGCTGCCTGCAGAGGAGTTTCGTCAGTTATTACGACAACAGGCAGCCCGCCAACAACCGTAATACCGGCAACACAGGGATCGCATTTTGAAACTGCTGCATACCTCAGACTGGCATCTGGGCCAAAGTTTTTTTACCAAAACCCGCAAAAACGAACATCAGGCATTTATGCAATGGCTGTTGCAGCAAGTCGAGTCTGAGCAAATCGATGCCGTGATTATCGCCGGCGATATTTTTGATACGGGTACCCCGCCCAGCTATGCGCGGGAACTCTATAACCACTTTGTGGTAGAGCTACAAAAACGTCAATGTAGCTTAGTGGTGCTTGGGGGAAACCATGATGCAGTGGCGGTGTTAAATGAATCACGCCAACTCTTAGCCTGCCTGAATAGCTATGTGATCGCCAGCACCGATCTGCCTTTAACCGAGCAAGTCATACTGCTACCGGATCGCAGTGGCGCCATCGGGGCTATCGTCTGTGCCGTGCCCTTTATTCGCGCCAAAGACATCTTACACAGCAGCGCCGGTGAAAGCGGGCTGGAAAAACGTCAGGCTCTTGGTGAAGCCATAGCTCAGCATTATCAGGCGATCTATGCTTACGCCTTAGCACTGCGGCAGCAACAGCAACTAGATGTGCCGATTATTGCCACTGGGCACTTAACCGCCTTAGGAGTCAGTCAATCAGAAAGTGTGCGCGAGATTTATATCGGTACCTTAGACGGCTTTGCTGCTGAGGGCTTTCCACCGGCAGATTATATTGCGCTTGGCCATATTCACCGACCGCAAAAAATCGCCAAAACTGAACATATTCGTTACAGCGGCTCGCCTATCCCTTTGAGTTTTGACGAGCTTAATACCGAAAAGCAGGTCGTGGTAGTTGAGTTTGCTGGCGCGCAACGCCAACACATCCGCACCCTCGCTGTACCCCAGTTTCAACCTATGCAGGTACTTCGTGGCGATCTTGCTGAGCTGGCGCGAGCGATCCCCACCGTGGCAGCGACTTACCCTGAGCAAACGGTTTGGCTGTGCTTGGAGGTGATGACCGAAGATTTTTTACCTGACTTACAGCAACGGATCCAAAAGTTAGTCGAAGGCAGCAATGTCGATATTTTGCAGCTAAAGCGGCTAAAAAATGCAAAACGACAGGCATTAACCAGTGAACAGCAACAAACCTTAGCAGAACTGACTCCCGAGCAAGTGTTTGCCAAAAGGTTAGCCATGGAAACGTTTGAAGGTGAAACCGCTGAGGCGAGACGCAACCGTATACAACAGCACTTTACGCAATTAGTGTCTGAGCTGGCGCAGGGGCAACAGCCATGAGAATACTCACGCTGCGCTTAAAAAATCTTAACTCACTAAAAGGCGACTGGAAAATTGATTTTCGCCAGTCACCTTTCGCTGAAAATGGCCTTTTTGCCATTACTGGGCCAACCGGCGCGGGTAAAACCACCTTACTCGATGCCATCTGTCTGGCGCTGTATCATCAAACACCACGCTTAGGCGCCATCTCCAGCTCAGCCAATGACATTATGACCCGCGGCACTGCAGAGTGCTTAGCGGAAGTGGAGTTTGAGGTAAAAGGCACCGCCTATCGTGCCTTTTGGAGTATGCGCCGTGCCCGAGGCAACCCTGAAGGTAATTTACAACCTGCGGATGTTGAACTGTCTTATGTCGAGAACGGCAAAGTCATTGCCAATCAGGTGCGGCAAAAAAGTGAAGAAGTGGAAAGCATTACTGGGCTAGATTTTGGTCGTTTTACAAAATCCATGCTGCTGTCACAAGGCGATTTTGCGGCTTTTTTAAATGCCAACGATGCCGATCGGGCAGAACTGCTGGAAGAGCTCACTGGCACCGAGATTTATGGTGTGATCTCCAAGAAAGTACATGAGCAATTTACCGAGGCGAAACAGCTGCTGCGCGAGCTAGAAGCCCAAGCCGGCAGTTTTCAGTTACTCACTCAGGAGCAGCAAGATACCCTAACGCAAGAGCAAGCGCAGTTGCAGCAGCAACACCAGCTGTTACAACAACAACTGCACGACAGCCAGGCGCATAGTCGGTGGTGGGAAAATCTGACCGCTGCGCAGCAACAACAACAGCTCGCCAGTGAAAACTTTGCCCAAGCGCAGCAACAACATGCGGCTGCCGCGCCAGAATTCAGCCGTCTGCAGCAAAGTGAACCCGCTGAACGACTGCGTATGCCTTGGATCCTGTTACAAAATAGCCTGCACGAGTTAACACAGCGTCAGCTTGAGCTAGAGCAGCAGCAACAACGCAAGCAGGCACTCAGTGCCGAGCTGAACACCAGTCGCGCCGCCTTAACCACAGCAACCGAGCAACTCGCCGCACAACGCCATAGCCAGCAGCAACTGGATACCTTGCTAACGGAGCAAGTACTGCCACTGGATCAGCAGATCAGTAGCTTGCAACAACAACAGACTGAACAGCAACAACGCCTGCAACAGCTGCAGCAGCAAGCCGCCATACAGCAGCAACAACAGCAACAGTTACATAGCGAATTACAGCAATTAACCCAACAATGCGCCACTGAGCAACAGTATTTGGATCAGCATCACGCCGATGCCACGACTGCAACCTTACTAACCGGCTGGCGTCAGCAACTTAACCAGCTGACAAAAGAGCAGCATAACACCCAACTGGCACGCCAAACACTCGCCAAGCTGCAACAACAGGCGCAGACACAACAGCAACACTATCAGCAACAGGCGAGTACTCTACAACAGCAACAACAGCTGGTGCAGCAGCAAGCGCAAAACAGCAGCCGTTTGCAACAACATTGGCAACAATTGGCTGCGCAAGCCGATGAGTCAACATTGGAGCAACAACTTAACACGCTCAATCAGTGCTGGCCGCTATTTCATCAGGCGCAAGCCTTACAAGAAAACTATCAACAGCGCGCACAAACGCAGCAACGCATGCAAGCTGAGGAGCAACAATTACAGCTGCAGCAGCAGCAACTGAGCCAGCAGCGAACGGTACTGGCAGAACACTATAAAAGCCTGCAACAACAACTCAAAGACCTAAACCAGTTACTAAGCCAAGAAGAACAGTTAGCGCATTTTCGGCAGCAACTACAACCTGATACGGCTTGTCCATTGTGTGGCGCGACAGAGCATCCATTGCTTAACGGCGCAGCGCTAGATTTACCCGAAACACTGCAACGTAGACAAGCTTGTACCCTATTGTTAGAGCAAACTAGCGAGCAAGGCCAGCAATGTCGTGAAGCGCTGGATAGCACTAATAACCAGTTAGCTGAAAGCACAGCGTTATTGACCAGCTTAGCGCAACAACAAGCAACAGCCATGGCGCAGTGGCAACAACTGCTGCCGCAATTGCATTGCTCAGCAGACATCGCTGATCTGTCGGCCTTAACTGACCTGCATACCCAATTGCAACAGCAAGCGGATACACTGGCGACACAGCTGAAAATACTGCGACAGGCAGAAAAAGCCGCCCAGCAGGCCGCGCAAGAGCGACTTAACGCAGAACGTGTATTGGATAAACTGCAACATGAACTTAAGCTGCTGCTGCAGCAACAACACAGCACGGCAGAGCAACAGACTCAGCTTGAAGCGCAAGCTCAGCAATTACAACAACAGTGTCTGCAGCTCGAGCAAACATTATTAGCGCAAATTACTGCGCAAGGTTATGCCGCACCTCGAACTGATTTAGCCACCTGGCTCAGCCAAAAGCAGCAAGATGTGGCACTTTACCAGCAACATCAACAGCAACTTCAGCTATGGCAACAACAAGCCTTAGTAAAAGACACTGAGCTGACCGCATTAAAGCAACAACAACTGAACGGCGCGAACCAAATAACCGAGCTACAGCAGCAGTTGGCCACACTTAACCAGCAACTGCTGGCACAACAACAACAGCGACACCAGCTGTTTGGGACACGCTTGGTCAGCGAAGCACGACAACAAAGTCAAAGCGCCCTCAGCACAGCAGAGCAAGCCTTTGCTGCACAGCAACAGCAATATCAGCAATTACAACACGCAGACAGCGAGCTATCCGCGATCATTGCCACTTTGCAACAGCAAGTACAACGACTGACGCAAAGCACGTCGACATTGCAGCAAGATTGGCAACAGCAATTGGCCGAGAGTCCTTTTGCCGATGCCGCAGCCTTTAGTGCCGCACTGTTACCCGAAGCCGAACGCAGTCGGTTACAGGCGTTAAAACAACAACTCGACCAGCAGCTCGAAAGTCGTCGTTCTTTACTGCAACAGGCAGACCAACAACGCTCAGCCATGCTGGAACTGCCTCAAGCGGCAGAGTGGCAGTTTGTCAGCTTGGAGCAAGTCAATGTTAAACTCGCCACGCTGCAGCAAGAACAAGCGCAGTTACACAGCCGATTAGGGCAAATTAGCCAGCAATTGCAGCAGCAACAACAGGAAATGTGCCGGCAACAAAGCTTGCTGGAGCACATCAAGGTGCAACAACAGCACTATGATGATCTAAGCTATTTACATGCGCTAATAGGCTCAGCCAATGGCGATAAATTCCGACGCTTTGCACAGGGCTTAACCCTAGACAATCTAGTGTTTTTAGCCAATAAACAATTGGCCCGGTTGCATGGCCGTTATCTCCTGAAACGCAAAGAAGCGGAGGCGCTGGCACTCAGTGTGTTAGATACCTGGCAAGGCGATAGCGAACGCGATACCAAAACCTTATCGGGTGGTGAAAGCTTTTTAGTCAGTCTCGCGCTGGCTTTAGCGCTCTCTGACCTCGTGAGTCATAAAACCAGTATCGATTCGCTGTTTTTGGATGAAGGCTTTGGCACCCTAGATGCCGAAACGCTAGATGTTGCGCTAAATGCCTTAGATAACCTCAATGCGTCGGGCAAAATGATTGGGGTGATTAGCCATATCGAGGCCATGAAAGAACGCATCCCCACCCAACTGAGAGTCACCAAGAAAAGCGGTCTGGGCATTAGTCAACTCGATAGCCAATATCGGCTAGGATCTTAAACGCTAGCATGACTGGACAGCGTCACCCCACACTTGGGGTGACGCTGCTAATGTCCATTACCGTATTACATGCGCTAAGCCGGCACGGTTGGCTTAGTAGCGGTCTTGTTAGCAAAGCGGATTTTACTTACCAACAAATAGACCGCGGGCGTGGTGTACAGGGTTAATAATTGACTGACCAATAAGCCGCCAACAATCGTAATACCGAGTGGCTGGCGCAGCTCTGAGCCTTCGCCTACCCCTAACAGCAGGGGTAACGCCCCCAGCAGCGCGGCAAAATTGGTCATAAGAATCGGTCTTAACCGTTGTTGTGCGGCCAACGCTACCGCTTCTTTGGCAGATAAACCCTGTTGTCGCTCTGCTGCTAAGGCAAAGTCCACCAGCAAAATGGCATTTTTCATCACGATACCGATTAATAAAAACAGTCCCAATAAGGCGATCAAATTAAAATCGGTTTTGGTTAAATATAACGCCAGTAAGGCGCCTAAACTGGCGCAAGGTAAGGTCGATAAGATGGTTATGGGTTGCAGCAAACTCTCGTACAGTACCCCTAACAGCAAATACACTGCGACGATGACCGCAATAATCAGCCAAGTTTGATCGCTGGTGGCAAACATCGCATTACGCTGGTTTTCACCACTGATCGCCACAATCGCGCTGGGCAGCATAATGTCGGCCAACGCCCGATCAATAGCAACCGAAGCCTGCTCCATGGTGATATCAGGCGCTAAGCCATAACCAATATTCACCGCCGCAAATTGACCTTCATGTCGCACCCGATCATTGACTAAACCATATTGGTAACTGGCAATGGTCGCTAGCGGCACCTGTCGGCCATCCGCAGTGATAATTTGCAATTGCTGCAAAACCTCGGGCTGTGCGGTATACCCCGGCAGCAACTCCATCACTATCCGGTACTGATTTTGTTGATCGTACAAAGTGGCGACTTGACGCTGCGAGAACGAGTTGTTCAGCATACTGGCCACAGTGCGCATATCTACGCCTAATCGCTGCGCCGCTTCGCGATCAATAGTCAGCACAATTTGCTGCGCATCTTCGCCCCCTGGCGTGTCCACATCCACTAACTCGGGTAAATCCTGCAGCTTTTCGCCCACCACTTTACCCCAGCGCCGCAATAAGCTGAGATCATCCGATAACAACTGCACTTCGTAATCGCTGCGACCAAAAGGCGAGGATAAGCGAATATCCTGATCGACATTCATAAACAAAATGCCACCCGGCACCTTGGGCGCGTTTGCTCGTAAACGATTTACCACTTCCCGCGCCGACACTTGACGCTCGGCGAGGGGCTTTAAGCGCACCCGCATCCAAGAATTACTGACCCCAGTATTGCCGCCAGCAGAACCGGTAAGATCGGCGACAGCAGGATCTTGCAGCACATATTGCCGGAAAGCTTCGATTTTTGGCACCATCATTTGATAAGAGGCTCCATCATCACCGCGCACAAAACCATTTAATTGGCCGGTATCTTGCTCAGGTAGCAAGCCGGAAGGTACTTTGCTGTATAACCAGGCACTGGCACCAAACAGCAACACCATTAACACCAAGATCCAGCGATAATGCCGCAGCGAGACATCAATACTGCGCCGATAGCCCTGCTGCAGTTGCCAAAAGAAACCTTGCTCGCGACTTTGCGCCGAAGGTTTACGCAGCATTAATGCCGACATACTGGGGGTTAAGGTCAGTGAAATCAGTAACGAAATCACCATCGCCGCCACCAGCGTAATAGAAAACTCACGGAACAACCGCTCAACTAAGCCACCCATAAACAAGATGGATAAGAAAATCATAATAAGCGCTAAGTTCATCGCCACAAGCGTAAAACCGACTTCAGCAACACCCTGACGTGCCGCCTGCAGCGGCGTTAAGCCACGCTCTAAATGTCGCCGAATATTTTCTACCACCACTATCGCATCATCGACCACCAAGCCTGCCGCCACAATCAGTGCCATTACCGATAAATTATTGAGCGAAAAGCCCATTACATACATCACGCTAAAGGCACCAATTAA
>CAZNXI010000092.1:0-11415 GCA_964577005.1 uncultured Rheinheimera sp. | reverse complement strand
GCGCTGATAAAAATTACGCCTGTGGCGTGTTTATGCAAGCCGCTAAATTTCAGCTCTTCGTAAAGTTGATAGCCGTCTTTACCATCGCCTTGGTTATAAGAGCAGATAATGAGATCGTAGTGAATGTCGCGGCACAGTTGTAAGGCGAGCTGCGGCTTATCGGCTATGGTGATATCTTGATATTTAAGTTGCTCTAAGGCGAAACGTAAATAGCTCTGCGATAATGCTTGTTCATCAATAATGAGAATTCGTTCATTGCGCTTTAGCGAACTATCCATCTACAGCAAATATCCTGCGTCAGTAAGATGTTTATACTATAGCAATTTTTATGCGCGGGTTAACTGTTAATCTGTAATTAATATTATAGCAGGGTTGAATATGCTGTATTTTGAGCAAAGGGCGTTGCTCCGAGCTTGAATCTGCAGTTTCTTAACGTTACGCAGATTCTAGATTAGTGCATCCGGCGGCTAAACACGCCAAGCATTAAAAGACAACGCCAACTAATTCCTAGTCGCTTTGCAACTGCGACACCAGCTCATACATAAAATCCCGGATCAAAGGCTGAGCATCAGAATTAGGATGAATACCATCTTGCATCATCAACTCCGGCCTAATGGCAATCTCATCCATAAAAAACGGCCAAAGCGTAATTTGCTGCTCTGCGGCTAACGTAGGATAAATATCGGTGAAACGTTGTACATATCGTGGTCCATAATTAGGAGGGATACGTATTTGCATTAACAACGGTACCGCATTATGCTGCTTAACCAGCGTGATAATTTCTCTGAGCTGATTGGCGATTAAGTCTGGATTAAACCCTCTTAGGCCGTCGTTACCACCTAGCTCAATTAATACCCAATCGGGCTGATGTTGTGCCAGTAATGCCGGTAAGCGAGCAAGACCGCCACCGGTTGTTTCGCCACTAATACTGGCGTTAACCAGCGTAAGCTCGGTTTTTTCGGCAAGCAGTGCGGGCCAGCCTTGTGATTCCTGTAAGCCGTAGGCGGCACTTAAACTATCGCCCAGAATCATTAACTTTTGTGCCAGCAGCGGCTGGCTAAATAAAAACATTACAATAACTAAGAACATGCGCATGACTACATTACCTGAAATTCATATTAAAGCGTCTCAATTAGCTAAACGGGTTAACGTTAGCGAAGGATCACTGACTATCCTGCATGATATCAGCCTGACAATCAATCAGGGTGAAACCGTTGCCATTGTCGGAGCCTCTGGCTCGGGTAAATCTACCTTGCTAAGCTTGTTAGCAGGCTTAGATGTGCCAAGTAGTGGTGAAGTGCACTTAGCAGGCCAGCCATTACATCGTTTATCTGAAGATGAGCGAGCTGGGATCCGTGCCCGTTATGTTGGTTTTGTCTTTCAATCTTTTCTGTTGCTACCCAGCTTAACGGCTATGGAAAATATCACCTTACCCGCAGAGTTAGCCGGTGATAAGCAGGCGAAACAGCGTGCTATAAGTTTATTACAACAAGTCGGTTTAGCTGAACGTGCAGATTTTTATCCAGCCCAGCTGTCTGGCGGCGAGCAACAACGTGTTGCCATCGCCAGAGCCTTTATCACCCAGCCGGCTATTTTGTTTGCTGATGAACCCTCTGCCAATCTGGATGCTACTACTGGACAAAAAATTGAAGATTTACTCTTTGATTTAAACAAACAACAGGGCACCACCTTAGTGCTAGTTACCCATAACGAAGCCTTAGCGGCACGCTGTCAACGGCAACTGAAAATGCAAGCAGGGCGCTTCATTCAGTCAGAGGAGTTAACGCATGTGGGCTAGTATTGCCTGGCGCTTATTTTGGCGAGAGTTAAAACGCGGCGAGCTCTGGGTAATCGCTTTTGCTTTGTTTTTGGCGGTATTTTCTGTGGTAAGTTTAAGCGGCATCACTCAAAGTGTGAAGGTCGCTTTAGAGCAGCGCAGCGCCCAGTTTATTGCGGCTGACCGCGTTCTGGGATCTACGCAAGCTTTTAATCCGGAAATTATTCGCTTAGCCGAGCAACAAGGTTTAGCCACCGCTCAGCAAATGCAATTTGACTCGATGTTGTTTAGCGAGCAAGAGATGCAGTTGGCAACGATTAAGGCCGTTAGCGCCAGCTATCCGTTGCGGGGCGAGCTCATTTTACATCGATCTACCAGTTTGCTGGCTGGAGAGGCGGGAGAGTTAACACTCGGCCAGATTTGGTTTGAACCGCGTTTGCTCGATTTATTGCAAGTCGCGATAGGTGATACCATTGAACTAGGCGTAGCGCGGTTAACTGTTGCTGGCGTCATTGTCAATGAGCCGGATGCGCCCTTAAGTGTGTTTGGTGGCTCGCCAAGGGCTATTATGCATTTGGACGATGTTGCAGCCTCTGGCATAGTGCAGCCAGGAAGTCGTATTGGTTATCGCTATTTATTTGCCGGCACAACGCCACAATTAGACAGTTTTGCCGAGGCAGTGAAACCCTTACTAACGGTGCATCAGCGTTGGCGTAATCGTGATCAGCAATCTGCAATAGGAGGCGCGTTGGAGCGGGCGGAACGCTTTTTATTACTCGCCGGTTTATTAGGGATAGTGCTAGCAGCTTGTGCTGCCGCTGTCGCCGCTAATCGCTACAGCCAACGCCATGTGCAAGCGGTTGCTATTATCAAGGCGCTGGGCGCGACTACTGCGCAGGTAAGGCGTATCTACGCCAGTCACCTAAGTTTGGTGGTGCTATTTAGCTTATTGATTGGTTTACTAGCCGGCCAACTGGTATTACTTGCTGCAGAATCTGCCATTTTGCACTATGTCGGCGACTTTAGGCCTGAATTGAGTTTACGCCCGCTATGGTTGGGTAGCTTAACCTGTGTACTCTGTGCGGGCTTGTTTGCTGCCAGACCCCTTTGGCAGCTTACCGTCACGCCAGCCATCCAAGTACTAAAGCAACCCGCAGTGACTTTTAGCTTTGATAAATGGCAGCTCGTCACCGGGGCGGTGGCGGTGTTTGCATTAATGTGGCTATTCTCTGGCGAATGGCTAATCAGCATTGGTTTGTTTTTAGTCTGTGGCATCTTTATTGTCTTGTTACTGGGTGTCGCGGCGTTATTAGTCAAAGCGGCAAAACCGGTGGCTGCAGGCCAAAGTAGTGCGGGTAAACTGGCGTTAGCTAACCTACGGCGACGGTTGTGGGCGAACAGCTTTCAGCTAATCACCTTCTCACTTGCCCTGTTTTTAGCCCTGTTATTGTACTTTGTGCGGGCGGAATTAATTGGCCAGTGGCAGCAACAAATCCCAGAAGGGGCACCCAATCACTTTTTAGTGAATGTCAGCGAAAGCCAACGTACGGAACTTGCCGAGTTTGCCAAGGCGCATCAGTTACAACCTGAGCCCTTTTATCCGATAGTGCGAGGCCGTTTGGTACAGCTTAATCAGCAAATTATGCGAGAAGAGGCAACGAAAGAGGATCGTTCTGAACAGCAAACCGGTATCGGCCGTGAGCTTAACCTGACTTGGCTAGCCAATTTACCCCCAGCCAATAGCATTTTCACAGGTCAGTGGTTTACTCCGCAAAGCAGTAATGAGGTGTCGGTTGAGCGCGAACTCGCAGAGCGTGTTGGCATCTCTCTGGGTGATCAGCTGCAGTTTTCTATTGGCGGTCAGTTGATTTCGGCGCAAGTCACCAGTATTCGTGAGGTGGATTGGAACAGTCTACAGCCGAATTTTTATATGATCCTCAGCCCTGATGTATTACAAGACTTTCCGGCAAGTTACATTACGGCCTTTAATATTGATGCTGAGCGTTATCAGCTGGTGAATCAGTTAGCCAGACAAATGCCTACGGTTACGGTAATAAGCGTTGAGGCAATCATCAAGCAAGTACAGGATATTATTGCCCAAGTGACGTTGGCGCTGAGCTTTATTCTGGTGATTATTGGTTTAGCGGCTGCCTTGGTCTTAGTGGCACAGGTGCAAGCTACTCTAGAGCAACGAGAGCAAGAGCTGGCAATTTTACGTACCCTAGGTGCACGTTATGCGTTTTTACGTAATGCACTTATTTTAGAATTTACCTTCTTAGGGGCGCTAGCGGGCTTATTTGCTACGGTGTTAGCAGAAATATTGCTCCTAACCTTACAACAGCGCGTGTTTGAATTACCCTTTAGTTTTAATTACACCTTATGGTGGTTAGGGCCGGTGAGTGGCGCGCTACTGGTTTCGCTGTTAGGGTGGTGGCAATTGCGGCAATTATTACGGGTGCCCAGTGCGACCTTGATCCGTCGCGTTTTACAAGGGTAGCGTTTTAATATCCTGATCTGATAAAGAAAAAAGCAGCTTATTTAAGCTGCTTTTTTGTGTGTGGGAAACGCTCAACTATAAGTTCAAATCCGCCAAGGCGGCTGCAAGCTGGGGATAGCTAAAATGAAAGCCCGCATCCAGTAATTTTTTGGGAACAACGCGTTGGCCGTATAATAAGATCTCTGACATTTCACCAAACAGTAATGTGGCCATAAATGCCGGCATCGGCAGCAGAGCCGGGCGGTTTAAGCGTTTGGCCAGTATTTGGGTGAAACTGCGATTGGTGACAGCTTTTGGTGCGACCGCATTAATGGGGCCAGAAAGACTTGGCTGTTTTAGGATAAAGTCGATTAACGCCACCATATCTTTTAGGTGGATCCAAGACATATACTGCTCACCCGAACCTATTACACCACCTAAACCGAGTTTAAACGGGGGTAGCATCTTTTTTAACGCGCCACCGCGTTCAGCCAGCACGATACCCGTGCGCAACATACAAACTCGCGTATGCTCACTGCTCGCTTGTTGTGCTAAGTTCTCCCAACGCGCACAGATATCATGACTAAACTCAGGAAAATAAGCCTGGTAGTCTTCGGTAATTTCCTGATTAGCTTGCCTACCGTAATAGCCAATAGCAGAGCCGCTGATAAAGGTTTTCGGTGGCGTGGAGGCTTGTTGGATCAATTGCGCTAGTTGCTCAGTAATTTGCCACCGGCTTTCACAGATCCGCGTCTTTTGAGCCTCTGTCCAGCGTTTATCGGCAATAGGCTCGCCCGCGAGATTAACCACCGCATCTAACTGATTAAAGTCAACTTGGGATAAGGTGTGAATATAGTGAACCGAATCTGTATTTTGCCGAGTTTTATTACGTGTTAAAATCCAGAGGCGGTGTTCAGTTTGCCACAACGTCGTTAAAGCGCTGCCGATTAAGCCGGTGCCGCCGGTGATCAATATATTCATCATGTTGCCCTTTTTGCTATCAGCGCCAACACCGATTGTAGACACTGATAATCGCTTAAAGTATAGCCATTATTTATTAATCGATAATGTTAAGGATACGGAATCGGCAAAACGTAAAGCATGCGGCTTATCAATTTCTACTTCAGCAAAACTGACTGAGGGATGAGCACTGGCGAGTGCCAACACATCTGCCGTGAGTTTTTCAAGTAAAGCAAAACGATTATTTTCGACTAATGCGATGATTTGTTTAGTGATGGTTCTGTAATTGAGGGCTTTGGACATATCATCAGAGTTCGCCGCGTCCAAGGCACTGTATTGAATACGTGCGTTTACAACTACATCCTGTTTATTCGCAATTTCATCGTCGTTAATGCCGATATAAGTACGTAAGCGCAAATTCTTAATTTTGATCGTTGCTGGATTAAGTTCCATTATTTATTCCTTGGTAAAAATACTTAATTACTTGCAGATTACGGTGCAACACCCAGAGAAGATCAGTTGGTTGTAGGTGGGTAACGCATTACACCTCGTCTAAAAAGGTGAGGGTAAACTGGGCGCCACCCAGTTCACTGTCACTGATAGCAATAGTGCCAGAATAAGAGTTGATCAATTCTGCTACTATCGACAGGCCTACACCATGACCGTCAGCATAGGTATCAAGCCGGATCCCTCGCTGAAATAACTCTTGTCGTTGCGTGGGGTGGATGCCAGGACCATCATCCTCGATAATTAATTTCAGTGGATGCTGTTCAACCCTTACGCGTACTTTTTTATGGCAGGCTTTACAGGCATTGTCGAGCAGGTTGCCCAACATCTCCATCATATCGGTTTCGTCACCACGAAAAAAAGCATTTTCTGCACAGCTTAGTTCAATTATGCAGTCCTTATCACGATAGATTTTGCGCAGAGCATTAATGAGCTTTTCTGCTAAAGGCAGCAGTGCGGTTTGTTTCTTCCAGATATCCTGACCTGAGCTACTGGCTTTTTTTAATTGATGCTCAATCATGGCCGTAATACGATCAATTTGTTCTTTTAATTCAGGTTGCTGTGCCAGCGGTGATGTTCTGAGCACTGCCACAGGTGTTTTTAAGGCATGCGCTAAATCACTAAGGTGATTGCGATAGCGCAGTTTTTGCCGGTTTTGGCTGGCTAATAACAAATTTAAATCTTCTTTAATCACTTTTAATTCAGAAGGGTACTTGCCATTAAGCTGATCTTGTTTACCGCGTTCTAGCTGACGAATTTCATAATCAAGCCGTGTCAGGGGTTTGGTTGTCCAGTAATAAGCCAAAATACTCAGCAGCAACAAGCCAGCGGCTATCCCAGAAAACCAGCGTAATAGGGTTGAGCGAAAGCTTTGGTGCGGTGCTAACAACAGTGCTTGGTCTTGAACAATATGAATGGCCAACGGATAAGCGCTGTCTCCAGAATCGAATAAAAAAGCAATGCTTAGGATCTGGTAGTCTGTATCCGCTTGAGTCATTTCATAAAAAATATGTTGGCCGGGTGTTAGCTGTATATCTGGAATGACAAAAGCTTGATTTAAAGACGAGTCTGACTGCCATAACAATTGCTGACCATCGCTGATAAAAGCGCTTAAACCAGAATCTGGACGATAAAAATCTGGCGCTAAGGTATTGTTATTAAGCTCAACTTTACCAGCAGATAAATGCAGCTCTGATAGAATAGAATACATATGCACTTCCATTTTCTGCTCAGCATTAGTAAGGAGTTGCCGCTGAAATGCTTGCTCTATCGCTACGAACGAGCTGGGCAGCAGCAGCAGCAGTAATACCGCGCTCACTAACCCTTGTCGTAATTTTAAGGGGATGACTTTCATTTAATGTACTGTGAGTACCTATTCAACAGCCAGATTAAAACGGTAGCCGCGGCCCCGCAGCGTTTCTAGCGGTTTCAAATCGCCATCAGGATCCAACTTTTTGCGTAAGCGTAATACAAAGACTTCAATGACATTACTGTCTAAATCGAAATCCTGATCGTAAATGTGCTCAGTCAGTTCGGTTTTCGAAATGACTTTACCCGGATTAAGCATAAAGTACTCAAGTACTTTGTATTCATAAGCTGTGAGGTTAACTTCCTCATCGCGCAGCCACACTTGCTGGGTTCGGCTGTTTAAGGAAATGGGGCCTGAGTTCAATGTTGGATCAGGTTGACCCGCTGCGCGGCGGATTAAGGCATTACAGCGCGCTAACAATTCTTCGTTATGAAAGGGTTTTGTTAGATAATCATCGGCTCCGGCATCTAGACCTTCGACTTTTTCTTGCCAGCTACCCCGAGCCGTAAGAATAATGATAGGGGTTTTGATTTCTTGTTTTCTTGCCTTGCGAATTAAGCTGAGCCCATCTATTTTCGGCAAACCTAAGTCTATAATCGCTAAATCGTAGGGATATTCAGAAATCTTGAACCAGCCATCAGCGCCGTCGATCGCTAAATCTACACTAAATTGTTGTTGTAACAATTGATTCTTGATCTGATCCGCTAACAAGCTTTCATCTTCAACGACTAATACTCTCATCACTATTCTTCCCTTTTGACGCGGCCATTTTGACCATCCACCACGACATTAATGACTCTACCGTCAGCCTGCATCACTCGTACTTTAAATTGCTGCGGTTCGCTTTGCACCTTTAACACCTTACCAGGGTAACGCTGTTGCGCTAATTGCGTCGCCATCTCTTTCGAAATGACAGCGTTTTGTGATTGACGTTGCTCTCGTGCAGGTGGTTTTTTTTCATCAGCAAAGCTTTGTAAAGGTGCAGCAAGCAGAACACAACTGCAAATTAGTACGGATATTAATTTCATCATAGTCTCCACCCCATTTCAGTGTACAACTTACTTCTCACTGAAGCTGCAGTTAGCCATTAAATCGCCACAAAGACAGTTTTACCAAAGATGTGCCTAAAAAAGGACTGTTTTATATCAGCCTTAATCAACAATCATCCACTCGTTGCTAGGAACATTTTGTGTAATGTACTGAAATATTTTGCTAACGGCAATCAACAATATCAACAGCATAGTGACTTATGGCTTAATTGCTGCTGAATATCATTGCTAATTAAAAATAAACTTTTTTGCATAAAAGTTGCAAAAATAAAAATTAAAGCTAAATTTATAGCGATCGGTTTGATAATAGCTATAGATGCTTGCTGTGTTGCAGGATTTAACACCGGTTATAGCCGATCCCGGGGGTGTGTTTATCTTGTTGCTCGCTTATCGCAGCATGGTATCTAGCCGTTTCTGGAGGAAATAATGATGAAACAATTCTTTGCCGCTATGTCATTGGCCATTATGGTGTTATTTGCTAATCATGCTTTAGCAAATAGTAATACCCAAGAAGTGAGTCGAGTGGCTGCAGAAGCCAGTACTAAACTACGTCTTAATCAAGCCAGTATTGAGCAACTAACAGCAGTACCGGGATTAGGACAAGTTAAAGCGCAAGCTGTACTTGATTATATTGCGCAAAACGGGGCAATTAAGAGTGAAGCTGACCTGACAAAAGTAAAAGGTATTGGCGAGAAATTAGCTGCTCGTATTGCTCAATATGTGAGTTTTGATTAACAAACTTGAAGCCTTAGGCAAGCTCACCTAAGGCTTTCATTTGCTCGTTAGCCCATTGTACGGCTTTATGATAAGCATCGGGCACTTTTTTGGCTTCAAGCCCTAACAGATTAATGATCGTATTCGCCTCATCCCAGTTAGCACTTTCGTAACATTCAATCAGTTTAATATAATCGGCAAGCATACCCGTCTTGGCAATAAGTGCCTCTTTGATATCATTTGCCAAAGGCAGTTTAGCCATAACATTTTCAATCGGCTCATCCAGAATGGCATCCATCAATGACATCATGCCCGTTAAAAACGCTTTATCTAAGGTAACATTATTACCAATTGACGCTAAGCCTTCGGCAAAGTTGGCTCGGGTCATGGCAAGACGCATTAGCTCAGCGGGTTTATCAGAGCTAATTTGCGCAGTAAACAATAAACTTAGGAATTTTTTTAATTCTACTTGGCCTAACACCACTAAGGCATGTTTAATCGTTTCAACCTCAACCCGCCTTTTGAAAATAGCCGAATTACTGTAGCGGAGTAACTTATAGGCAAGAGTGACATCGCGTTTGAAGACTTCTGTGATTTTTACTAAATCGATATCGGCTTTGGATGTTTCATACAATAATTCAGCAAGAGCGACTTGCGAAGGGGATAAAGCGCGCGTTTGCATCATTTCCGGTTTGGAGAAAAAGAAACCCTGAAAATAGGTGAAGCCTTGCTCAAGCGCTTGTTGAAACTCTTCATTTGTTTCCACTTTTTCAGCAATAAGTTGCAAATGCGGGTAGTCCGCTAAAACCAGTTTGATTTCTTCAATCTGTTCCCGACTTGTTTTGCGGAAATCGATTTTTATCATATCAATGTAAGGATAAAAATGCCGCCAAACTGATTTGTGGATGTAGTCGTCCAAGGCTAAGGTATAACCTTGAGCTTTTAGCTCGATACATTCAGCTAACAATCTTTTACTGGGTTGGATGGTTTCAAGTATCTCTACGATAATTTGTTCGGCAGGTAACATGCTCGGATATTTTTTCACCATAGTTTCAATGGTAAAGTTAATAAATCCCGGTTTATCGCCCAAAAAATCTTCAAGACCAAAAGCAAATTGACTGCCTTCGATCATTTTAGAGGTTGCCTCATCGCCATCAATGTTAGGAAAAGCATTCTCTACGCCATCTCTAAATAGCAACTCATAACCGAACAACTCCTTGTTACGATCCAGAATAGGCTGGCGGGCGGCATAAAAAAACATATAGGGTAATTCTCCAACAGTACTGCGATGAATTGCGTTTAATGTAGCAAAACGCTGGCGCTAAAAGCCAGCGTTTTAAATATATGCAAACTAAAAAGCTAATTACAGCGCAAACTTACTGCTGTGCTTTTAAGTTTAGCAGCATTTTATCAAATAATTGCTGCATCGTGATGCTCGGAGCTTTTCCGGCTAAACTCACCACGACAATCGCTAAGGTGCTTAACAACACGCCTGGAACAATTTCATACATAAGGCTGCTTAACGGTTGCTCATTAATGCTGATGGGGGCATAAATCCAAAATAGCACCGTTGCTGCGCCAACAACAATACCACTTAATGCACCAGCAAAGGTCATACGTTTCCAATATAAACTAAATATAATCAATGGCCCAAAGGCCGCACCAAATCCAGCCCAGGCATTACTGACTAATTGTAGCACTGAGCTATTTCGATCGTAGGCTAAGCCAATAGCAACAAGCGCAACGATTAACACCGATAACCGGCCAATAACCACCAGCTCAGTTTGAGAGGCACTGCGGTTGATAAAGGTTTTATAAAAGTCTTCGGTAAGTGAGCTGGACGTAACTAATAATTGTGACGAAATCGTACTCATAATCGCAGCGAGAATAGCCGCGAGTAAAAAGCCACTGATTAATGGATGAAACAGAAATTGCGAGAACACAATAAAAATGGTTTCTGGATCAGATAAGGTCATTTGTGTTTTGGCGACATAAGCGATACCGACAAAGCCCGTCATCACGGCACCCACGATAGTCACTAACATCCAACTCATGCCTATGCGGCGCGCGGTTTTGATGTCTTTTACAGTACGAATGGCCATAAAGCGGACAATGATGTGCGGTTGACCAAAATAGCCAAGGCCCCAACTTAAAGCGGAGATAATAGCCAGCGCTGAACTCGCTCCCACCCAGTGCATCAAATCTGGATTAATACTCGTAACAATTTGGTTAACTTCAGAAATGCCACCTAAGTGCTGGATGGCCACTGTTGGCACTAACACCAGTGCCAGAAACATTAAACAGCCTTGGACAAAATCGGTGAGACTGACCGCCATAAAGCCGCCTATCAGCGTATAAATGACGACAACACCTGCTGTAATATACAGACCTAATTCATACTCTAGATTAAAAGAACTCTCGAACAGTTTCCCGCCACCCACTATGCCTGAAGAGGTATACAGTGTGAAGAACACCACGATGACAAGCGAGGAAACCATGCGTAATAAACGCGTTTTATCTTCAAACCGTTTCTCAAAGAAGTCAGGAAGAGTAATAGCATCTTGCGCGAGCTCGGTATAGACCCTTAAGCGTGGTGCTACGATTAAATAGTTTAAATAGGCAC
>CAZNXI010000091.1:11113-11476 GCA_964577005.1 uncultured Rheinheimera sp. | reverse complement strand
TCAAACTTTTTATCTTCTTCGGCATTCAGTTCAGCATCACGTACCATTTTTTCGATTTCTTCCTCTGTTAAACCAGAAGAAGCCTTGATGGTAATTTTTTGCTCTTTGCCCGTGTCTTTGTCTTTGGCAGACACATGTAAAATACCGTCGGCATCTAAGTCGAAGGTAACTTCAATTTGCGGCTCGCCACGACGACCTGGACGAATACCTTCTAAGTTAAACTGACCCAGTGATTTGTTATCAGAAGCACGCTTACGCTCGCCCTGTAATACATGGATCGTTACTGCAGACTGGTTATCGTCGGCGGTTGAGAACACTTGCGACTTTTTGGTCGGGATAGTGGTATTTTTCTCAATCAGCGCA
>CAZNXI010000091.1:0-11103 GCA_964577005.1 uncultured Rheinheimera sp. | reverse complement strand
AGTTTCGATACCCAGCGACAATGGCGTTACGTCTAATAATAGAACGTCTTTCACATCGCCTGACAGTACCGCACCCTGAATCGCCGCACCTACTGCTACCGCTTCGTCTGGGTTAACGTCTTTACGTGGCTCTTTGCCAAAGAACGCTGTTACCGCTTCCTGCACTTTTGGCATACGGGTTTGACCGCCTACCATAATGATTTCGTCGATTTCACCTACGCTTAAATCAGCATCGGCTAAGGCTTTTTTCAATGGTTCTAAAGTACGTTGTACTAAATCATCAACTAAAGATTCTAACTTAGCACGAGTTACCTTAATGTTCAGGTGTTTCGGGCCTGAAGCGTCAGCCGTAATATACGGCAGGTTAACTTCGGTTTGTGAGGCTGAAGATAATTCAATCTTCGCTTTCTCACCGGCTTCTTTTAAACGCTGCATAGCTAATGGATCGTTACGCAGATCCATGCCCTGCTCTTTTTTGAACTCGTCAACCAAATAGTTGATAACGCGGTTGTCAAAGTCTTCACCACCTAAGTGGGTATCGCCGTTAGTGGCTAATACTTCGAAGGTTTGCTCGCCGTCTACGTCATCAATTTCAATGATAGAGATATCGAAAGTACCACCTCCTAAGTCATAAACTGCAACTTTGGTGTCGCCTTTCTTCTTATCCATACCATAAGCCAGGGCCGCAGCGGTAGGCTCGTTGATAATACGTTTAACATCTAAACCGGCAATACGGCCGGCATCTTTCGTTGCCTGACGCTGCGCATCGTTAAAGTAAGCGGGTACTGTGATAACCGCAGCAGTAACTGGCTCGCCCAGATAATCTTCTGCTGTTTTTTTCATCTTTTTCAGTACTTCCGCAGAAATTTGCGGCGCAGCTAACTTTTTGCCTTTAACTTCAACCCAAGCATCGCCATTATCTGCTTTAACAATTTGGAATGGCATGATTTTGATATCACGCTGTACTTCTTCGTCTTCAAAACGACGACCAATTAAACGCTTGATAGCGAACAGGGTGTTTTTCGGGTTGGTAACAGCCTGACGTTTCGCAGGTTGACCAACCAGCACTTCGCCATCTTCTGCATAAGCAATGATTGAAGGCGTTGTGCGCGTGCCTTCGGCGTTTTCTAATACTCTTGGTTTGTCACCATCTAAAATGGCCACACATGAGTTGGTTGTACCTAAGTCAATACCAATGATTCTACCCATAACTACTCTCCACCTAATATTCTGAACAATGAAACATTGCGATGACCGATTAGTGGGGATTAGCCCTGATCTATTCAAGGTTATAAAGTGTAATTTTTTATGTTAAGTGGCGAAAAAATGTTTAAATGAGGCTAAAAAGCAAAAGCCATTAACTTCTGCGCGATGATAGCGCTATAATCTTCAAATGATTTTTTAATGCCAACAGGACTTGTTATGCCATTACTCGATAGCTTTACCGTAGACCATACCATTATGAAGGCGCCAGCGGTTCGCATTGCCAAAAAGATGAATACACCAAAAGGCGATGCTATTACGGTGTACGATTTACGCTTTTGCGTGCCTAACGAAGAAATCTTATCGGAAAGAGGTATCCATACGCTTGAGCATTTATTTGCCGGATTTATGCGTGATCATTTAAATGCGAATGATGTAGAGATCATTGATATTTCGCCTATGGGTTGTCGTACCGGTTTTTATATGAGTTTAATTGGTACACCAGATGAGCAACGCGTTGCCAATGCTTGGCAAGCGGCAATGAATGATGTATTGCAGGTTGCCAGCCAACAAGATATTCCAGAACTGAATATTTACCAGTGTGGTACAGCACAAATGCACTCGCTAGAAGAAGCGAAAGACATCGCACAAAACATTATCAAGCGTGGTGTAGGTGTAAACCGCAATGACGAGTTAGCCTTGCCCGCTGCAGTACTGGAAAAGCTCTAAAAGTGGTGCAATACAAACAAAGGGCCACATTTGGCCCTTTGTTTTTAGTTTTATATTTTAATTTTAGTTACTTAGTTTTTTAACGTATTTGATTTCGCCCAGCATGTTTTGCTTGATACAACGCCCGATCTGCCGCTTCTATCAGGTCAGCTGCATGATTAGAACGAACTTCATCTGTTGCCGCTACCCCTGCAGAGAAAGTGCAGTTAAAAAAATTCGAATGGTAAGCAAATTTCAGTTGGCGAAAGGTTTCCAAGATACCCTTTACAATAGTTCTAGCTTGTTCACCAGAGCAATCGGGTAATACCAACATAAACTCTTCACCACCGTAGCGACCGGCACGATCGGTTTTTCGAATACGTTTCCGAAGTAACGTCGCCAGCGCAGTAATCACTAAATCGCCCGTGGCATGACCATAGTTGTCATTAACATTTTTAAAGTGATCAATATCTAACATCACTATACTTAATGGCTTTTGTGCTCGGGTGGCCCGCTCAAACTCAAGCGCCGCCGCTTCTTTAATGGCACTGTGTTTCACCAGGTGGGTTAGGCTGTCTTTTTCAATTAAATTTTTTATCTCAAAGCTGCGAGCTAACCGCACTTTAACGGATTGGACAAGCAACACATCATCGATGGGCTTAGTTAAAAAATCATCGCCCCCGTGCGACAGTGCATGTACCTGTAAGGTTTTATTTAATTCTGAGGATAAGAACACGATAGGTAAACGTTTGAAATTACGATATTGTCGCAGTAACCCTGCAATCTCAGGACCAGAGAATTCTGGCATATACAAATCCATTAACAACAAGTCAGGTTGAAATTTCAATAGCTCACTGATGATATTGGGCACACTATTCACCACATGCGTTTCAATACCCGCTGCATTCAACACTAATTCATAATGTTCAGCTAATAGATAATCATCTTCAACTATCGCCACTCTGCCAGCCAAACGACTGCCTTGATCTATCAGCTCCGTTACCGTGGTAATGATGTTTGGTATATCTAAAGGTGAGATAAAAAACGCATCTGCCAGTTGTTGAGCAGCTTTAATTCTCAAAGAAAATGAATCTAACTCGGAATACACCACCAAACGAACTTGTTGTTTACTTAACTGTTTTAACAGTGCCTTTTGCTGGAATAATTCAGCATCGTTACCCAGACTAACCGCAGAAAAAAGCACTGTAGGTAATTGTTTCTGCAGTTTTTCAAAACACTCGGCATAACTGTGCAACGAGAGCACCTGATGGCCAAAAGCAGCGAGCTGGGTACTTAATTCATCTAATAACTTACCCTCAGGCAAAATAAGCCAAATGGTACCCGGTGTAGTCTTATGCTCTTCAACGGCTTGCTGACTAGGTTTTTCATTATTGATTGCCGCTAACACCACTGCTCGAAATTCAATCAACGCTTTGCGTAATAAAGGGAAGGCCTGCTCTTGATCTTCGTGAGGCTTAAACGTAATGTCTTTGACGAGTTGTTCAATTTGCCTAGCAGCTAGGCCTAACTCATGCTGACCAAAAGTACCACAGGCTCCCGCCAATTTATGGGCTTCTGCCAATAAACTTTTTAATTGTTCAGCACCAGGCTCTTGAGCATACTTTAACATTTGCTCAGCGCGCTCAGGTAAGCCCAACTCAAAACGCTTTCTTAAACCACTGAAAGCTGAAGATAAATCTGGTTTAGTATTATTTCTCAAAACGACTTCCTATCAGCATGACTCATGCTTACCATTTTGCCGGTAAATTAACGAAAAAGGTGGTCCCTTTATCTGCTTCAGTCTGAAAGCGAATACGCCCCCCCATTTGCACGACCATCTCTTTACAAATGGCTAAACCTAAACCTGTACCTCCACTTTGCCGCAAATTAGACCCATCCGCCTGCGCAAAACGCTCAAACACACGCGGTTGAAACTCACTAGGAATGCCAGCCCCCTCATCAGTGACCGCTAGCTCAATTTCAGACGCTATAAGCTGCGCGGTTAACAGCACGACACCGTCTTTAGGAGAGAATTTAATGGCATTGGATAGCAAGTTAGTTAATACCTGTTGTAGTCTTAACGAATCAGCCAATATCGGCTGTATCGGCTGCTGACATTGATAATGCAATTGAACTTTGTGCTGATTGGCAAAAGGTAAAAGATTATCAATCGACTGTACCAGCTCATTTTTAACATTAAGAGGTTGGATGTCAAAAGGCATTTTACCCGCAATAAGTTTATCAATATCTAATAAATCATTAATTAATTGCTTTAAGCGATTACTGTTATTTTCGGCAACTGTCAGCAGTTTTTGCATAAAAAACGGGATTTCACCTAATTTACCAGAGTTGATTAACGTTAAAGAACCACTAATAGCCGTCACAGGGGTACGCAACTCATGGCTAACGGTGGAAATAAAGGCGTCTTTCATTTGTTGTAAAAGCATCCGTTCAGTCACATCTTGTACTGAACCCACCAATGTTTGTTCAGGATACTCGTCTAGCGGTAACAATCTGGCCAATTCATGTACCCAACGTATGGTGCCATCCGGTCGGATAATTCGGTGCACGACATTATGCAAACCCGTTTCTAAAGCGCGTTGCTCGCTCTCTGCGACCAGCTGGCGATCTTCAGGATGCAAAGTGCTTTTAAATAACGCCACGCTCGGCATTACATTTTCGTCAAACCCAAAAATTTGATAAATCACCGGTGACCACCACAGCTCTCCAGTAACTAAAGACGCTTGCCAGAAGCCGATTAACGCCGTTTCGCTGGCCATCTCCAAGCGCTGTTGACTCAATTTTAGCTCGCTGTTAACGCGCTCTAATTCCAAGTAATGAAGTTTACTGGTCGTAATATCTTCAATATAACCATGCCAAAGGGTACTGCCATCAGGCATAGATTCAGGCGTCGCCCGACCAAACATCCAGGCGGGCGCCTCTTCTTGCTGCATGACTCTATATTGGTGCTGCCAAAGTGATAAATTTTTAGCTGACGCTTCAATACTGTCTGCTAATCCAGCTAAATCATCTGGGTGGATTTTGGCTAAAACAGCGCTGGCATCGGTTTTTACCTGTTCCGGTGAAACCCCGTAAATTTTTTTGATGTTTTCACTGGCATAAGGAAACGCGACTCGACCATCCGGCCACTGTTGATATTGGTAAACCACACCGGGCAGCTGCGAAGTGAGTTTCAGCAACTGCTGCTTGAGTGATTTCTCTTCTGTGATATCTAAAATAAAACCGTCAAGATAAGTCACTTCATCTACGTTGTTATATTCTGCCCGTCCACGCTCTTCTACCCAACGAATAACACCTGAACGATGAATTACTCGATACTGTAATAACCAATTCTGCTTATGTTGGACAGCATAATCAACCTCTTGTTCCAGTCTTGCTCTATCCTCTGGGTGAATCACACTGGCATAACTACGAACGCTATTTTTGATGAAATCACTGGCTGGGTAACCCGACAAGGGATCAATACTGCCACTCATATAAAGCATGGTCCAAGCTTGATCGGCTTGACAACGGTAAGTAATACCCGGGATATTTGCGACTAAGGCTTGGAACTGATCACGACTAGCTTGAAGGGCTTGCTCGGCCAACTTTTGCTCAGTAATATCGGCATGAGTGCCATACATCATTAGCGGTTTACCGTCGTCAGTCCAGCTTACAACTCGCCCACGGTCATGCACCCAAATCCAATGTCCTGCTTTATGTTTCATCCGACATTTACAATCGTAAAATGCTAGCTCACCAGCAAAATGCTGCGCCAGTAATTTTTCTGATTCCACCAGATCATCCGGATGCGCAAAGGCTAACCAAGTGTTGATATCGAGATGACTAAAGTCAGTTAAACGATAGCCAATGATTTCGGCCCAGCGTTCATTAAATACTGTCTCACCGGTTTGTACATTCCATTGCCAGGTACCAATTCGAGTGCCATCTAACACCGAGCGGTACATTAGCTCTCGCGCTGCCAGCTTTTGGTGTACTTGCTCTTGCAAACGATCAACAATTTCTTGTTCTATTAACTTAGCAAAGCCATTGAGTATTCCTCGCTCATCTGCTTTTAACACTCTAGGTTTGGGATCAATAATGCAGAGTGTGCCAATACGTTGGTCATGGTAGGACAGCGGCATCCCTGCATAAAAGCGAATAAAAGGCGCTCCTGTCACTAGAGGATTATCAGCAAAACGCGGATCCTGATTAGCATCTGTAATTTCAAACAGATTCTCATTTAAAATGGCATGGCCACAAAATGAAATATCACGCGGGGTTTCGCTAGCGCCAAGCCCCTGACAAGATTTAAACCATTGCCGGTTGGTATCAATGAGCGAGATCAATACAATCTCAGTACCTAAACACTGCTGCACAAGCTGAGTAATGCGATCAAAACGAGGCTCGCTATCGGTATCCAATAACGCGGAATTTAACAAAGCGCTAAGACGTGCTGACTCGTTTGAGGGGATCTTAGGTGTTTGCATATACTCTACAGTTTATTTTTATAGTTCTGTTAGAAATAACTGTTACGTCAACAGCAGCGAAAATTATTTGTTAAAGAAGATGCAATAACAGAGTGTTAAATACAAATATGGTATAACAAAACTTATTTAGCGACTAAATACTCTTGATAGACGTTTTCCAGCATTTCCCCTAACAGCATGGGGTCAAAAGGCTTATCGATTACTGCGATGGCGCCCGCATCTAAATATTGCTGTTTTTCTGCTTGTTGAATTTTTGCGGTCATAAATACAACGGGTGTGCTGGCTAACGGAGTCAGCTGGCGCAGCCGCATTAAAGTTTGCAATCCATCCATTTCAGGCATCATCACATCTAATAAAATCAGTTGCGGTTTAAAGATTTCTGCCTGTGCCAAAGCGCTTTGGCCGCTGTCACAACTAAGGAGCGTAAATCCAGCGACGTCAATTAAGGCAATTTCTGCTACAGCTCGAATAGACTCGTCATCTTCTACATGCATAACCCGCTGTAATGCCATAGCTCTGCCTCTTTTATATTGTCAAACCACATTAAATTTTGAAGCAAGGATCCTATAAATAAGATCATACTTTTTTAGTCGCCGTTACTGTTAGCATTAATTATCTCATCCACAATTGCAAGTTATGCCTCTATTATTTTATCAAAACCTTCTGAGCAGAAGCTGCAACTAAAGCAACAATTGCTAGCAGTATTAAAAAGAGTGGCTACACTGGTCCAGTAAATAAATAAAATGTTGATATTCAATACCACTATGCCTGCTTAATCCAATTTCACAAGTACGACTACTAGACACACCTTGTGAGCACTGACTTACCTGCTCAGCCAAATTGAATAATGCCGAGGCATTAAGTTCTGGCATAAAAAAGCCTTTGTCACCGGCAAAACCGCAACAACTGATACCATCTGGGATAACAACGTGCTCAGTGCAAGCAGCGACTAATTGTTTTAGTTTTTCTGCTTGGCCCAACTGCGTCGCGCTGCAGCTAATATGCAGCGCTATTGGCGTAGCTTGTTTGTTAAGTGTCAGCTTAGGCAGCACAAACTCGCTGATAAAATCGATACTGTCGTAGAGCTTGATGCGCGCGTCCAGTTTGCCTTTTAACGTTAGGCTACAAGGGCTGGTATCAGAAAATACCGGGATTTTACCTTGTTGGGTATGCTGCAGCAGCCAGTCATTCAATTGCTGTTGTTTAGCGTCTTGCGCGGCGAACTGGCCTTTAGATTGAAAGGGCATACCACAGCATTGCTGCTCTAGCCCTGTTGGCATGAGTAATTGATAGCCAGCTTTTGCCAGTAAGTCAGCACTTACCTGCTGTAAACTGCGAGGATCTTGGCTAGCTTCCATTGGCGCCATCACCCTGTTACTACAGCTGCTTAAATAAATGACTGGTTTAAGTGCCTGATGAGACTCGGCTGCAGTCGTTGTCTTCACGTTAACCCTATTCGCAGTGGGCATGGCGTGATGCCAAAGTGGCGTGGCTTTACCAAGTAGCTTGTTGCTAAGTTGCCCTAAGCGCAGGCCAAACTTTGCTAGGGTGGTCAGGCCGCTAAAATGGCGGGCGCTAAAACTAGCTAGCGCCTGATAGCGCTGGTTGTCCTTAGCCCGTAATTGTCGGGTTAGGTCCCCGGTATTAATGCCTACAGGACAGGCAGTGCTGCACATACCGCAGGCGGCGCAACTGCTATTGCCTTGGTAGTGATAGCTCGCTTTTAGCGCAGCTAATTGGGCGCTATTGTCGCCACTGGCCGCTAAACGGCTGATTTCACGCTGTGCCACTATGCGTTGGCGCGGCGTTAAGGTCAGCTTGCGCGATGGGCATACCGGTTCACAAAAACCACATTCAATACATTTGTCGACTAAAGGATCCGTCGCGGGTAAGGCTTTTAAATGCTGCAGATGGAGAGTTTTGTCATAACTTAAAATCACATCGGGATTAAGAATATGCTGAGGATCAAACAGTTTTTTTAGCTGCCACATTAACTGATAAGCATCACTCCCCCACTCCAACTCAACAAAGGGTGCCATATTGCGCCCCGTGCCATGCTCCGCTTTTAAGGCCCCCCCAAACTCCACCGCCACCAACTGCGCGACCGCTTGCATAAAAGCGTCATAACGCGTTACCTGTTCGGGCGAATCAAAACCTTGCGTAAATACAAAATGTAAATTTCCTTCAAGCGCATGGCCAAAGATAATCGCCTCATGATACTGATAGCGATCAAACAGTTGCTGTAGAGCCTGTACGCCCTCAGCTAAGCGTGATAAAGGAAAGGTGACATCTTCAATAACAACCGTAGTCCCGGTTGGCCGCACCGCCCCCACCGCAGGAAAAGTCCCCTTGCGGATCGCCCAGAGTTGCTCATAGGTCTTGGGATCGCTGCTAAAATCCACCCGCTGTTCGGTAGCAAAACCAGCCAATAGTGTGGTTATTTCACTAAGTTGCTGTGCTAACAAGGTTGAGGTGGCTGCCCGGCTTTCAATTAACAACGCTGCAGCACCGTCGGATAAGGTCGCTACCCAATCTGGTAGGCCAGGTTTAGCTTGCACCGAGCGTAAACTGCGTCTGTCTAATAGCTCTACCGCTGATACAGGCGCGCTTTTTAATAAGGTCACAGCCTGACAACAACTAACAATATCCGGAAATACCCAAAGCGCGGTGGCCTTATGCGGATGCTCCGGCACCGTATGGTAAGTCACGCTACTAATAAAACCCAAACAGCCCTCTGAGCCCACCATCAGATGGATCAGAATATCGATCGGATCGGTAAATTCTGTTAGCGCATTTAACGAAAACCCCATAGTGTTTTTCAAGCGGTATTTATGGCGGATTTTCTCGCTCAGCTCAGGGTTAGCGCGGCATTGCTCTGCAAGTACGGTTAATTGCTGGAGTAAGTGGGCGTGACTTTGCCGAAAGGCCGCGACACTGGCAGCGTCTTCAGTATCCAGCACAGTGCCATCAAATAACACCACGCGCATAGCGGCTAGGGTATTAAAGCTATTTTGCGCCGTGCCACAGCACATACCACTGGCATTATTGGCAACAATGCCGCCTATTTTACAGCTATTAATCGATGCCGGATCTGGGCCTATTTTTCGACCATAAGGCGCTAGCCATTTATTAGCTTGGGCACCAATTACGCCAGGATCTAAACGAATTTGCTCCCCCAACCCCCGAATATGGTGCTGTTGCCAGTTCTCCCCCAGTACCAGCAACACGGAGTCGGTTACCGCTTGCCCAGATAAACTGGTACCGGCAGCGCGAAAGGTCAAAGCAACCTGATAACGATTAGCAAGCTTAAGTAATTGCACCACTTCTGCTTCGCTTTCTACCCGCAATACTAATTGTGGGGTAAGACGGTAAAAACTGGCATCAGTGCCAAAAGCCAAGGTAGCAAGGGGATCATCAAAATACCGTGCAGCAGGAATGAGTTGCTTAACGGCCTCAATAAAGTGCGTATGCATGCAAATCTCAAGCGATAGGAAATGATAGCTTAATTTGATAATACGCCATCAGCGTAGGGCTTGCTTGCTTTAATTATCGTTTTGCTGCTTCAATCTTTGATATAGCTGTAAGAAAGTCTCGGGATTGCTTTGATACCAACCGTAACCTCGCTGTCGTTCTAACGACAATTGGGTTACATCGTCATAGATACTGCCATCTCGATCAAAAAACACAGGAAAACCGGTCTTAATATCATAAAATCGCGCCCAAACATTATTGCCCGGTTTATCTATTAAAGATAATCGCCCGTCTTGATCACGCATATGTCGCTTATCTACAATTTTTTTTTGCTCTAGCCAGTTAGCTGCAGCCGCTACTGTTGTATTAACCCCTGGGTAATCCATGGCATAACGCAAGAGTAGCTCTAAAATCTTAGCGCTTTCGCTACTGACTAAGGCAATCTGTTCATAACGCCTCGCAATCACGGGCTGACCAGATAAAGGATGATGCTGGGCGGCCCACACCGTTAACTGCCCATCGACGTTAATTTGATTGGCCAACAACCAATCGACAGCGCGATAAAAACTGTCTTTAGCTTGCGCTCTTAACGTTGACGACACCATATCAAAATTAGGATGGGCCGACACTTGCCATAAGCTTTCCAGCAAAAGATACATGGCATTATCATTTAAGGTAATTGCATCGTGATAGCCGCCTTGTAAAGGATAGGATTGCGGGAAACCACCATTGGGGTATTGCGCCTGTAAAATTAAGCTTATCGCGCGCTCTATACTCAGCTTAATGTGCGCTTGTTGCTCTGCGGCTGCCCTTGGAAAGAAATCCGCTAACCAAAATAATTGCGTCGTGGTGGCATCATTATCAAAAGTCGGTACATAATGAGGCTCACTGCCATAATGCTGACCAAGCTGTCTTGGTAAGCGCATATCGGTGCGCTTACTCCAACCGCCTGAAGGTGTTTGAAAACTCATCACAGCATCCGCTGCTGCGGCATCCGTAATGGCCTCTAAACCAAAGTGTTGCGCCTTGTTTGCAGCCAAAATAGTAGCTGCTCCTAAGCGCTGCTGTTCTGCCGCTAACTGCGCTTTATCTAACTGTCTTAGCTGGTCTGATTGCTGCAAGTACTGCTGCCAAATACTGGGTAAAGGCTGTTCCTGCCAGTAATTGGCCGCCCAAGCGGGCGACCCTAACCATGCATTAAGCCAGAACAAAACAACTACCCGACATAATG
>CAZNXI010000090.1:0-11494 GCA_964577005.1 uncultured Rheinheimera sp. | reverse complement strand
CCCGTGACCAAAACCGTCACATCGGCAGCAGACGTATCTTCCATAGCAATTAAGGTTTTAGTGGCTGGAAATGCCATCCCTATCAGGATAACGACCGGAATAGCCGTCCAAAGAATTTCAATTTTGGTACTTTCATGAAAGGACGCCGGTTGCACACCTCTTGCTTTGCGGTGGCGAATAATGGACCAAAACATGATGCCAAACACTACTGCGCCGATAACACAACAAATCCAGAAAATGGTCATGTGCAGTTGATATACCTGCTGACTTATTTCTGTCACGCCTTTAGTCATATTTAAAGGCATGCTATTGGATGCATGTGTCGATGCGGCAAAAAGCAGGAATGGCAGCGACCAAGCCAAACTACGTGCGTTTGTCACTGTACTTCTCCTCTGTCATTTGCAAATGCAAATTGCAGAAACTCTGTACACAGCACTACACGGTTTTTTGACTACCCACCCGACCGAATCTATGTGTAAAGTTTCGCAATTTTTTATAGTTATTGTTTTAGTTGATTTCGAGACTTAGGCTGAAATCAGCCTCTGCTTTCTTGTTATTTTTTAAGCAGCGGCTGTCTAAGAATTGTCCAGGATTGAGATAATGTAAACCCCAAAAATGCAAAAGCACCGATAAAACCATCAGGTCATACCAGTGCAGTAGTAAAATAACTTATTGAGTCAGGGCGGATTTATAACCAGGAACCATTGCGGATCACCCCAACAGCCAAGCCTTCAATGGCAAAATGCTGCTGGCGTAAATCGACTTTAATAACATCAAAATCAGCATTTTCTGGCAGCAGTAACACCTGATGCCCTTGCCGCTGAAAACGCTTAACCGTAACTTCATCATCAACCCGCGCAACGATGACTTGCCCAGATTCTGCTTGGGCTGTCTTATGCACGGCTAGTAAATCTCCATCTAAAATACCAATATCCTGCATACTCATACCCTGCACTTTCAGCAAGAAATCGGCATGAGGCTTGAACAAGTGTGCATCAATTTGATAATGATTTTGCACATGCTCTGCCGCTAAAATAGGTTGCCCAGCAGCTACCTTACCAATCAGTGGTAAGCCGAGTTGTTCGGGAGCATTATCGTCTTCGATTAACCGAATACCGCGAGATGTGCCCGGTAGCATCTCAATAACCCCTTTCTTGGCCAATGCTTTCAAATGCTCTTCAGCCGCATTCGCCGATTTAAACCCCAACTTCAAAGCAATTTCTGCTCGCGTCGGCGGCATACCCGTTTCTATTTGGTAATCTTTGATAAGTTGCAGAATTTCAGCCTGCCGTGGTGTAAGTGGTCTCATCATAGTGCTGGCTACCTATACAGTATTTACTGTGAGTATATACAGCCTTTTAGCAATTGCCAAGTGCCTGTGTACATTACTCCTTATGGTAATGCAGAATAGAAAGATTAACCCCTCTAACCAATATCATCTGAAGCGTTAACCGAAATTTAAGGACGTTAAGCTGAGTTAGCCCTAGCTTGTGGTATTCTATTGCACTTTTTTGAAATCTTACTTGGCTAATTTGAGTATGTTATCAAGTCTGTTGCTGTTGACTAAACTGTTGAAATGGCCTTTACGGCTGCTGGTTAAGTGTAAAATTGTGCCTGACAATCCGTTGGTTCAACTGGATATCGCGGTTGAACGACCTCTTTTTTATATTTGCCATACTGAATCTGCCAGCGATCTGGCGACCCTGCGTAGCGTCTGTCAGCAGTTAGACTTGCCAGACCCATTAGACAAGGTCACGCTAAATAATCAACAGTTACCGAGAACGCTATTTTTAGAAAAACCCCATCGTTTATTGGGTGCGAGAAGGAAAACCTTGGCGCTACAACATGGCCAAACGCTACTGGCTGCCCATCTTGCTGATCCGACGTTGCAAGCTCAGCTGATGCCCGCTGCCATATTATGGGGTCGCGCACCAGGTAAAGAAGACAGTATCAAATGGCTATTAGGGGAAGCCCACTCACCAAACTGGCTAGCAAAATTGCTTATCGTCCTTATCTCTGGCCGTCACACCTTGGTAAGGCTCAGTAAACCGGTAGATTTGCACCAAATGGCCGACCAATTTGGAGCCGCAGAAGATACCGCACGCAAACTACTGAGGATGTCTCGCATTCATTTCTACCGCCAACGCTTAGCCGCCACGGGCCCGAAGCTGATGAATCGCAGCCAATTATTTAATGCGCTCTTAGCGACGCCAGCGTTAAAAAAAGCGATTGCTGATGAAGCCAGCAGCAAACGAATTAGTCAGGCAGCGGCGCAACAAGAGGCGCGGAAGTTATTACAAGAGATTGCCGCCGATTATCGCACCTCGACCTTGCGCTTTGGGGATCGGGTTCTCAGCTGGTTATGGCAAAAACTGTATTGTGGCATCAAAGTTAACAATGTGGACATGTTGCGCGATTTGGCACAAAAAGGGCATGAAATTGTTTATGTCCCCTGCCACCGCAGTCATATGGATTATTTACTGTTAAGCTACATAATTTATCACCAAGGCTTAGTGCCACCGCATATTGCAGCTGGGATTAACCTGAATTTTTGGCCTGCTGGCACTTTATTTCGTCGGGGTGGGGCTTTCTTTATTCGCCGCAGTTTCAGTGGCAACAAGCTTTATTCTGCCGTCTTTCGGGAATACTTAAGTCTACTTTTTAGCAAAGGCTATGCCGTCAAATATTACACGGAAGGGGGGCGCAGCAGAACCGGTCGCCTCTTAACACCCAAAACCGGTATGCTCGCAATGACAGTCCAATCCATGCTAAGAGGTATTGATCGCCCGGTCACCCTTGTTCCGGTTTATCTTGGCTATGAACATGTGATGGAGGTGAATACTTACCTCAGCGAACTGCAGGGCGCTGGTAAAAAGAAGGAATCGGTAGGCGGGGTCTTCAAAGCGCTGCGTAATCTGCGTGATTATGGCTATGGCTATGTCAATTTCGGAGAGCCCATTTCACTGAATCAGTACTTAAATCAGCAAGTACCTGAGTGGAAAAGTGAAATTAATCCACTAGAAGCGCCCAAACCGCAATGGCTCAATCCAGTAGTAGCCACATTATCTGACCAAATTATGCGGCACATTAACCAAGCCGCAGCATTAAACAGCATAAATCTGCTAGCACTTTGCTTACTGGCTAGCGATAAACATACGCTGACTCGGCAAGAGCTGATACAGCAATTAAACTGTTATCTGACGTTACAGCAGCAAGCACCTTATCATCGTTATGTGAGCTTACCTGAAATGGATGCTGAGCAAATGATTGATCATGCAGAAAAAATGCAGAAAATTCAGGTGTGCAGAGACAGTTTTGGCGAATTAGTCAGCCTTACCCCTGCCAACGCAGTGTTAATGAGTTATTACCGCAATAATGTGCTGCATTTATTTATCTTGCCCGCAATTTTAGCCGCCGCGGTGCTGCGCCAAGGCCAGCTTAGCCAACAGCAACTACTCACTCAGGTGGAGCAGCTCTATGGCCTATTACGTCAAGAACTTTACCTCTACGTTCCTTCAGTTTCGCAATACAGTAAAGCAATCTTACAGCAATTAGTTGCACAAGGTCTGTTACAACAAACAGGGGAGCTGTTCCATGCACCAGCCCAACATAGTCGCGAATATTTTATGCTCGACCTACTGGCGCATAACGCCGAACATACCTTACAGCGTTATGCGATGGTGTTTAATTTACTGCGCGCTCATGGCCCGCTCAATCGAGCTGAATTAGAACAACAAAGCCATTTGTTAGCCCAGCGTTTATTGGTATTGCACGGTATTAATGCGCCTGAGTATTACGACAAAAATTTGTTTGCAACCTTAAGCCAAGCGTTAAAAGCGGAAGGCTATACGCAAGTAGACCAAGACAATAAGGTCTCAGCTACCGCCGCGCTAGCCAACCTGGCTAAAACGGTTAATTTACTGCTGCGTAGTGAAATATTGCAAAGTATTAACAGTATTATGCCGGGACGCTTGCCCCTCAAACCTGATATTCGCGAATAACGCCTTGCTGGATAGTGGTCGCAACAAGTTTGCCATCACGACTAAAAAATTGCCCCTGCACAAGCCCCCGGCCGCCTGACGCGGCTGGGCTATCTACAGCATAGAGTAGCCAATCGTCAAAACGGAAGTCATGATGAAACCACATCGCATGATCAATAGTGGCCACTTGCATGTGCGGCGCCATAAAAGAACGACCATGCGGCTGCAATGCTGTTGGTAAAAAATTAAAGTCTGACGCATAAGCTAATAAGTATTTATGTACCCTTACATCATCTGGCATGTGGCCATTAGCTTTAAACCATACAAAACGTTTTGGTGCGCTCACTTGTGGTGAAAAGGGATTTTGAAAATCAACCGGCCGCATTTCGATTGGCTTTTCACAAATAAACTTACTGCGTAATTTTTCGGGGATTTGAGCCGCATGCTGCTGATAAAAATCAAGATCGGAAACTAACTCGTCAGGTCCCGGCACGTCAGGCATTGCGACCTGATGCTCAAAACCTGATTCTTCTGTTTGAAAAGATGCCGTCATATAAAAGATCGGCTTGCCGAACTGAATAGCACTGACGCGCCGAGTACTAAAACTCTTACCATCACGAATATTTTCAACTTCATACACGATGGGTTTGCTCGCATCACCGGGGCGTAAAAAGTAAGAATGGAAGGAATGCACCTTACGCTCCTCTGGCAAGGTTTCTTTCGCGGCGGATAACGCCTGTCCCATCACCTGACCGCCAAACACGGCTTTAAAACCTAAATCCTGACTCTGCCCCCGATAAAGCCCAAGTTCAATCGTCTCCAGCTTAAGTAAAGACAATAAATTTGCTAATACCTGACTCATACTTTGGCCTATTCTGCGATTTAAAGTCCTGTTATTCTGCCGTAAATAGAGGAGTCTGGCAAAATGAACTATTGGTTATTTAAAACCGAACCGGCAGAGTGCAGCATTGATGATTTCGCACGAGCACCTCTGCAGCCCATTATTTGGGAAGGCGTACGAAATTATCAAGCACGGAACTTTCTGCGCGATCAAGTGGCTTTACAGGATAAGGTTTTTATTTACCACTCTAGTTGCAAGTACATAGGTATAGCGGGCATAGCGCAAGTTTGCCGTACTGCTTATGCAGATCCCAGCCAGTTTGTGCCAAGTAGCCCCTATTTTGATGTAAAATCGACGCTAGAATGCCCGCGATGGGTCGCTGTCGACTTAATATTTGTCAGTAAGCTGCCGCAGCTAATTTCCCTAGATAAAATCAAACACTCGCCAAAGATGCGTGAGTTACCTCTTGTACAAAAAGGAAACCGCTTATCGGTGATGCCGGTTACGGCAACACAGTGGCAGGATCTATTGAACTTGTCCGTAGACTAACACTCTTACTTGCAAAGCCAGCCTTGGAGTTAGCAAGATGCACAAGATTGATCATGCCGAGCGTCGCCACAGCAGCAAAGCACTGCACGAAATTTGGGAACCCCTCAGCGCTGCGCAGAAGTTAGCGGTTATCGAATTACAACGCTATGGGTATCAATTACAATTTGTGCGCCAGATGCCAACAGGTCAGCTAGCCGTTTTAGAACTGGCCGATAAATGTGCGGCGATTGATGACACGGGCCAGATCGATATCGCCCCCTCACTCACACTTCGCCACTAAAGCCGCATAACGTCGGCTAAGTCCTAACGTTATGCGGCCACAGCCGGAAGTTACTGCTGTAACTTGCGTTTGATATAAGCAGCCACTTGCTGCTCTAACACCGCAAGTGGCACACTACCATTTCCTAATACCACGCCATGAAACTCACGAATATCAAACTTATCGGCCAATTGCGTTTCCGCCTGTTGACGTAAACGTTTAATCGTCAACTCACCTAACTTATAAGATAACGCTTGGCCTGGCCAGCTGATATAACGATCGATTTCAGTTTGCACATTGTGCATAGATAGCGCGGTATTTTCTGCTAAAAAGTCCATCGCTTGTTGCCGGCTCCAGCCTTTAGTATGCATACCGGTATCAACCACTAATCTGGCGGCGCGCCACATTTCATAGGTTAAGCGACCAAAGTTGCTGTAGGGATCTTGGTAAAAACCCATTTCCAAACCCAAATATTCTGCATAGAGGCCCCAACCTTCTCCAAAGGCGGAGGTATAGAAAGAACGACGAAAATCGGCCAGCTCAGTTTGTTCACGCGCCAGAGAGATTTGCAAATGGTGGCCAGGAACCGCCTCATGCAAAGTGAGTGCTTCCATCTCATACAGGGGGCGTCGATTCAGCGCATAGGTATTTACCCAGTAAAAGCCCGCCTGATCATCCCGTGTTGCCCCAGAATAGCGGCCGGTTGTATATTTAGGTGCAATTTCCGCAGGAACCTCCACTACGCCATAAGGTGTTCTGGGTAACAAATTAAAAAAGCGCGGTAATTCTGCATCGGCGCGTTTGGATAACCACGCAGCGTAACGCATCAGTTCGTCAGCAGAAGTGGCATAAAATTGCGGATCAGTTCGTAAAAAATGAATAAATTCGGCAAAGCTACCTTCAAAACCCAGACTGTCTATCACTTGCTGCATTTCGGCACGAATCCTAGCCACTTCAGCTAACCCCGTTTCGTGCACTTGGGTGGGTGTTAATTGCAAGGTAGTATAATGCTCTAGTCTATTTTGATAAAAAGCACTGCCGTTAGGTAAAGCACTGGCGGCGATACTCTCTCTCGCACCTGGCAGATAATCCTGTACCATAAAGTCATAAAACGCCTGAAACGCAGGATTAACTTGCGTTTGGATCAACGTGATGGCTTGTTCACGGAATTGCTGCCATTGCTGCTCGTCTACACCGTCTGGCTTGCGCCTTAAGGGCTGAAAAAACACACTTTGTTCAGGTTGCTGCGCGATATAGGAACTAATACTTTGTTCAAACCCTTTTAAAACCACTTTCGGTTGCGTAACACCTTGCGCTAAACCTTGCTGCATCAAAGCGGTTTGTTGCGCCATATAGGTTGGAATCGCAGTTAGACGCTGCAAATAGAGCTGATAATCTGCAACCTGACGTAAATTACTACGCTGAAAACTCATGGCTAAAAAGGTATGAAAGCCAGACTCAGAGGTCAATGGCATAAAGTGAGCAGCAAAACGATATTGATCAATCTCATCTGCCAGGCGGTAGGCCAAAATAGCATGATCTATTTGCTCTTGTTCAGAGAGCGTGCTGACATCAACCGCCAACAAACGCTGTTGTAGAGCTAAACGCTGTTGTTGCCGTTCAGCTAGCGCAGCTAACGACATATCAATTAGGCTACCAGGTGCTGGCGTGCGAAGGGCTGTTTCTGCTTGCCAGATCTGCGCAGCAAGTTCAGTAAAAGAAGGTGCTGCTGTTTCAGGTGCTTTACTGGCACATCCTGCTAACAATAACGCCCCCGCAAGTAAACTCAAAGCCTTGCTCATTTTTATCATATAAAGTTCCCTGTTTTTTCTTCTAATGTAAACCTATGTACTTTGCCAAAATAGCCCATTTTAAAATCTGATCCTACTGCTTTACGCGACTCTACGGCCTGACTAAAAGCGCCGCTTTGCCAAGCACTCATTGATTGTAACGGCTTTTGCCACGAGGTTCATGTGCATAAGCCTTATATATTGGCGGTTTTACCGCTTCATTCTGCAGCGCTACCGATCTTTTTTTCACCCATCTGCTGGGAATTTCAACATATCTCTGAAAATATGATGAAAACATATTGCCAGTCACGTTTTATCACGTACTATAGATTTGTTAATTAACTGGTAATCGCTACTGGAGCTCTGATTCGTGCTATGAAGTATAAAGATACGATGCAGCAAGCCATGGACAAAGCCGCCAAGGTGGGTGCATTTCTAACGCACAATCAATTGGCAGCACACCCTATAAATTACACTGTAGGCTACGAATATATTAGTGGAAATAACAGTGAACTTTGCCAGGCAATTGAGCAAAAGCTAGCCGCCAAAGCCATGTTTGATGATTTCATCATGGCAGAACTCTATAATCGCTACCTATTACCTGAACAACAACAGCAAGAACAACTGCTGCAGGATGTATCTGGGATGGTGAGCCGCCTTTCAGGTTATACTGATTTAGCAGCTGAAGCGACAGAAGACTTTATTGATCAACTTGACCATACGGTGTTTAAGCTTGAGCAGGACGCCATCCCTATGCCACCTGCTCTCGCCGAACTCAAGCAAGTCACGCTGTCCTACCGTAAACAACAACAACTTCTCAATCAGCAACTTATCAGTGCCAACCAACAAAGCCATCAACTACGCAACGAAATAGAACAACTTAAAAAGCAACGGCTACAAGACCCACTAACCGGCTTATATAATAGAGTTGCCATGCAAAATCAGGTTGAGTTATGGCTAAGTGAACAACCTGATCGGCGTATAGCCGCCATCTCGGTCGACTTGGACAATTTCAGTCAGTTTAATCAAAACTATGGCCAAACCATTGGCGATATTATTTTATCTAAGGTTGCACGTAAGGTCGGCAGTTATGTGCAAGAGAGTGGCATGCCAGTGCGAGCGGGTGGCGAAGAGTTTTTGCTTTTATTGCCGGATGTTGATTTACGCACTGCAGCTGAAATTGCTGAGCAAGTGCGCAAAGGCGTAGAAAAACTGCGCTTTGTCTCTGCTCGAGATAAAAAAAGCCTTCCCCCCATCACCATTTCATTGGGCGTTACGCTGTACCATGCGTCAGAAAACTGGTACGAATTTCTGGCGCGTACCAATAACGTCATGAAACTGGCCAAAAAACGTGGCCGCAATCAGGTTGCAAGCGAAGCCTTAGTTACAGCTGTATCAGGTGGTTAACACCTGCTCGATATTTTCAACAGCTGATTTATCGCAGCTGTTGGCTCAGCTGACGTAATCTTTTACACTAGCAGCCTATTAATCGTAATCAGGCACTGTTATGAGCGAACCTAGTAACTCCACCACGCATTTTGGTTTTAAATCGGTACCGGCTGAGCAAAAAGTCGCCATGGTCGCAGATGTATTTCATTCTGTGGCAGCCAAATATGACATTATGAATGATGTGATGTCGATGGGTATTCACCGCCTATGGAAGCGTTTCACTATTGACTGTAGTGGTGTCAGACCTGGCCAGCAAGTACTCGATCTCGCCGGCGGTACTGGCGATATTACTGCGCTATTTTCCAAGCGAGTTGGCCCTAGCGGTAAGGTCGTATTAGCCGATATCAACGAGTCTATGTTAAACGTTGGTCGTGATAAATTACGTGATCTTGGTCTAATCAATAATATCGAATTTGTGCAAGCCAATGCCGAAGCGCTGCCTTTTGCCGATAATAGCTTTGATATCATCTCTATTGGCTTTGGCTTAAGAAATGTTACTGATAAAGATGCCGCGTTACGCTCTATGTTCAGAGTATTAAAGCCAGGTGGGCGTTTATTAGTGCTGGAGTTTTCTAAGCCAACACATGACTGGCTAAGCAAAGCCTATGATCTGTATTCTTTCCGTCTGCTGCCATTTATGGGGCAGCTGATTGCTAACGATAAAGAAAGTTACCAGTATCTTGCTGAATCAATCCGTATGCACCCTGACCAAGAAACATTAAAAGACATGATGGTCACAGCGGGTTTTGCCGAGGTGAGCTACCACAATCTGACAGGAGGTATAGTGGCATTACATCGGGGGTATAAATTCTGATGCTGCCACTGTTACCGCAACTGCTCTGCGCTGCGGCAGAAAAAATAAGCCGGCGCTTAATTGCGCTGGACCCTGCTTGCCAACCCGCACTTCAACGTTTACAAGCAAAACAGTTGTCGGTAACACTTCGTGATTTAAAATTGACGCTGGTGATTAGTGCCAGCCAAGATGCATTACTGTTTAACCAACATAATGAAGCAACCGATTGCCACATCAGTGCAGATCTTAGCACGCTAAGGCAGCTAAGAGATCCTAGCCAGCTGACGCGCTTAATCAAAGCAGATGCCTTGCAAATCGAAGGGGATTTACAGGTTGCACAACAGTTTTCCCAGTTCATACAACAACTCAGTCCAGATTGGCAACTCGCATTATCGCAGTATGTAGGTGATGCACTCGCTTACAAGCTGAGCAACACCTTGAACCAAATACAACGCTATCTGCAACAAAAAGGGCAGCAGCTTGCCCAATTGCACGTTGAACTTGCTCAGGACGAATTATTGCTCACACCCAGCCGCAGCGAGACTGAGCAGTTTGCGCAACAGCTCAGCCAACTACAGGCGAGAGTCGAACTGTTGCGACGTCAACTTAATAGGTTACAGGAGTAAAAGGTGCGGATAAGCCGGTTTTACCAGATCCAAAAAACCTTGTTGCAATATGGTCTGGATGAATTGATCCCACCACATTGGCAACCTTGGTATGCAAAACTGCTACGCAAAAGTTTATTCTGGTTACGTAATCGTTATCCCCAGCACAGCATTGGCGCAAGGTTACGGCTTGCGCTACAAAGCCTAGGGCCAGTTTGGATTAAATTTGGTCAAATGCTCTCCACACGTCGTGATTTGTTACCGGCAGCCTTAGTGGATGAGTTGGCCATTCTGCAAGATAAAGTAGACCCTTTCAGTGGCGAGCAAGCCCAAGCGCTGATTGAAGAAGCGCTAAATCTGGCTGATATTAATGAATTATTCAGTCACTTTGCCTTACAACCACTCGCCTCCGCGTCCATTGCGCAAGTGCATACAGCACAATTGAAGCAAGACGATGGTCAACTCGCTGATGTGGTGATTAAAGTCATTCGGCCAGGGATCCGCAAACAAATTATTGCTGACTTAGCGTTAATGGACAGCTTAGCGGTTATGGCAGCCCGCTTTTTACCTGATGGCAAACGCCTAAGGCCACGCGAAGTGGTCGCTGAATATCGAAAAACCATCCTTGATGAGCTCGATTTACAACGTGAAGCCGCTAATGCGATCCAACTTCGACGCAATTTTACCGATTCTGATTCCCTATATATCCCTTTCGTTTATGCTGATCACTGCCGTAGTAACGTAATGGTTATGGAGCGTATTTATGGGATCCCAGTATCGGATATACCGGCCTTGGAAGCACAAGGCACCAATATGGAATTGCTCGCCAAACGCGGAGTAGAAGTCTTTTTTACCCAGGTCTTTCGTGACAGCTTTTTTCATGCTGATATGCATCCTGGGAATATCTTTGTCTCTTATGACCATCCAGAAAATCCAAAATATATTGGGATTGACTGCGGTATCGTCGGCACACTGAATGCAGAAGATAAACGCTATTTAGCAGAAAATTTTGTCGCCTTTTTTAACCGCGATTACCGCAAGGTGGCTCAACTGCACCTCGATTCCGGCTGGGTCCCTGCGCACACCAAGGTTGAAGAGTTTGAAAGTGCCATTCGCACTGTCTGCGAACCCATATTTCAAAAACCCTTGGCGGAAATTTCCTTTGGTCATGTTTTACTAAACTTATTTAATACTGCGCGTCGCTTTGAGATGCAGGTACAACCACAAT
>CAZNXI010000089.1:10737-11581 GCA_964577005.1 uncultured Rheinheimera sp. | reverse complement strand
TATAAAAAGGGGTCAGAGCTAATTTCCTACGGAAATTAGCTCTGACCCCTTTTTACAGCTCCCTTTTTATGGCTTGGGCTTTTTTAAATCCGATAGGCAGCTAAAATGCTGACTAATTGCTCGCACTGCTGGCTAACTTTACTGCTGGTTTGCTGCGTGAGTTCGGCTTGGTCTGCGCTGTCGTGGGCCAGTTGGGTAATGTATTGCGTCTTGTGATGCAAGCTATCTGAGACGGCACTTTGCTCTTCCGCTGCGCTGGCAATGCTGATGTTTTGACTTTTTATTTGCTCAACAGCCTGCATTACTGCATTTAAAGCCTGCCGTGCTTGCTCAGCAAATTTAACATTGGTGGCTACCGTATCTTTGTATTGGCTGTTGATATTGGCGACCGAGTTCACGCCCATTTCTAAGCCTGCAATCATGTTTTTTATCTCGCCAGTAGAGGCTTGAGTGCGGCTTGCCAGTGACCGAACTTCATCGGCAACCACACTAAATCCTCGGCCTTGCTCGCCTGCTCGAGCCGCTTCAATTGCCGCATTTAAAGCGAGTAAATTGGTTTGCTCGGCAATGCTGTTAATGACTTCCAATACTTTTGCTATATCTGTACTGGCTTTTGTTAGGGATGTGATCGCCTGATCAGATTGGCTGACCGATTGAATTTGTTGTTGTGAGTTTTGTACGGTATTTTCGATAATCGCCATAACTTGCTGGGCAAGCTCTGCCACTTGTAAAACTGATTGCTCTGCTTGAACCGCGCTTTGTGCCACTGATTGAGCGGTGGTTGTCATCTCGGCAATTGCGTCCGCAATATCGGCTGTACCTGCTGTTTGATGGTTGATTTTCT
>CAZNXI010000089.1:0-10727 GCA_964577005.1 uncultured Rheinheimera sp. | reverse complement strand
CTGCATCACGTCTTGCGAAGCATGTTGCATTACATTAGCCGAGCTGTTTAAATCTTGAGCAATACTATTTACTGCTAAGATGGTTTGTCTTACGCGTTCGAGTAAGGCATCAAAACCTGCCGCCATAACGCCAATTTCGTCACGACGATTGAAGTTTAAGCGCGTTGTCAGATCGCCTTCGCCTTCGACAATATTCTTTAAAGAGGCGTTCACCGTGCTTAACGGGTGGATTACGACGGTTCGAGTTAAGAAGAACACTAACAAAATCAGTAGCAAACCGAAAATAACCACAAACAGTGCAATGTTGAGCGATGTTTGCCAGACTAACTGACTTTTTTCGGTATCAGCATAAGCAAGATGAATTTTGTAGTTCCATGCTGGAAAAGCAAGAGTTTGTAGCTGCCAGCCTTTCACTTCGTTTGAAATAATTGGTTTTATGGCGTCAGCAGCAATGTTATCGGAATGCACCCGTATATTGCCATTGCGATCTTCAAGGGCAATAAAGCCTTGAGAGAGCAAGCGACTTTTGACAATGAGCGCATTAAGCGCGTCGAGATCCGCTTTGTAGCCGACATAACCAATACCGATGACTTTGTTGGTATTATCGAGAAGGGGCTCATATCCGGTAACAAAGGGGTTGCCTAAGATATCTACTACGCCATAAAAACCCTCGCCACGGCGAATCGCGGCTATGGCAGCACCTTTAGGATCTAAGGCTGTACCAATAGCGCGTTTGTTGTTAGCGATAACATTGGTACTAATGCGAATAAAGTCGTCGTTATCTCGACTAAAGAGTGTGGCGGTGCCGCCCATTATACCGGTGACGCCGTCAACTAATTCAAAGCGATTGGCTTGGCCTATGCCGTTAAGAACCAGATCGTTAACTTGTCGTCCCTCAACAGTCACGCTGTCACCTAGGCTCACCGAGCCTTGCTCTGCCAGACGTTGCTGCAACAGTCGCATGCTACTTTTCACCTGCGACGTCATTAAATTATCGGTTAGTGTCAGTAACGCAATAATTTCGCCACCAAGCTGCGTTCGCTCTTGTTCAACTTGTAAACTAAGCTGCTGGTATTCTTGACGTGAGAGTAAAGTAATGGCGCAAACTGCGATCACTACAACAAGCCCAGTTAGCCAGATAATGAATGTTTTCTGTAAGGTCATGTTGCTTAGCCTTCTTAGGTTGGGATAACTGCTCAATGAACTAGCATATGTCTCATTTGTCCCTTGGGTGTCAGTATAGCCCAAAAAAAGGAGGTAGGAAAAAAAGGGGCCAAAAAAGAAAAAAAGAAATTAGCTCTGACCCCTTTTTACAGCATTTTTATGTTTAAAAGCTTAGCTTACCGCCAGCAGCAATGACTTTGCCGTTTCGATATAGGCATTCACATCTTCGCTTGCACCTTTTACTTTTAGCCGGTGGGCGTAGGCGAGTCTGGCGCTCATGGCAAACCAGAATAAGGCGCTAAATAAACCGACAAAGCGCCATAGGTTCGATTTCGCCCATTTTAGTGCAAAAGCAATAGATAAAATGTAAAACACAAAGCCGCCTAGTTTAGAGGATGCCCAGCTGTTAACAAATGGGTATAACTGCAGCGGGCTGGCCGTTACTAAGTAGATAGCCGTAATAATAAACAGGGTATATAAAATATGTGGTCCAATTTTCAGTAGCTTATTGTTAACTTTGTTAGAGCCCTTAATGGTTAATGCAAAATTGATCAAAAAGAATAGCAACGTGAGTGCTATTATGGTCAGGTGAGTGTGCTTCACTATCAGGTACATGCTGTGTTTCCCATGAGTAATATTTTGACCTGCCAATATAACGTGTAGCAGGTGATCTTAAAATGGGTTCAGAGCTATTTAACCGTCTTAATTACCCAGAAAATGGGGTCGGAGCTAATTTCTTGACTATTTACTTAAAGTTATTGATTCCAAACATTTTGCATAGGGTAGATCGAAAATTAGCTCTGACCCCTTTTTTGTTGTTTTTGGCTAGTTGTCACTCTGTTCCGTTGGATGCTGTTCATCTGGAGGCAACGACTCCCGTTTCATCTAGCCCGAGCCGTGTTTTGCCAAGCCGGTTACAGGTTGAGCTCTTAGCGCATTTACCTGCTGAAATTAACGAATCATCGGGGTTAGCTAAGCGCCACGACATTCTATGGACACATAATGACAGTGGTCATTCCGCTACCGTGTTTGCAATGCCGGCAGCGGGCGGGGCTATTACCCAGCGCGTTCATTTGCAAAATGCAGTGAATAAAGATTGGGAAGATTTGGCGCAAGACGACCATACACTTTATGTCGCTGATTGTGGTAACAATATGGGTGATCGTCAATGGTTGCAGATTTACAAGGTGGCGTGGCAAGACCTGGATCGTGCAGATAATGAAGATACTGTGCCTTCTCAGCTTATGAAGATTCGGTTAGCTGACACTGAGCCAAAGCCTAATCTGCATGCACACAATAATGATTGTGAAGCACTGACGGTAGTAGGGGATGAGCTGTGGCTGTTTACTAAGAACTGGCAAGATAAACACACGCGGCTGTATCGGATCCCTAAAGATGCAGCCATGTATGAAGCGCAAAGTACTGCGCTATTTGCAGCCAATGGGCTGATTACTGGCGCAGATTACGATCCGCAAACACAGCGCTTGGCGCTAATTGGCTATCGCCTAGGGTTTTTAAACATCACGGCTTTTATTTGGATCGTACCTGTTGCAGATAACGCGCCAAAATGGGATCAAGCCAGCTATCACACCATCAGCCCTTTAGGGCAGTGGGAAGCCATTCTATGGCATCAAGGTAATTTGCTGCTGACCCGCGAACAAAGCCCTTTATCCACCGCTTGGCTCGGTATCATCTACTTGTGAAAAAGGGGTCAGAGCTAATTTAATCTTTGAAAAAGGGGTCAGAGCTAATTTAATCTTTGTCTTAGTAAATGTAATTTATTTAAGATGTTAGCAATTTTTACCAAAAATTAGCTCTGACCCCTTTTTCAGCCCCCTTTTTTCAAAAAATAGGCCTATAATTAGCTCCGACCCCTTTTTTTCGGGAGACAGTATGCGGAGTATGGTTCTTGTTATAGCTTTTCTTTTTGGGTGTGCACCCACTTATGCTTGTACTATCCGTTTTGGAAATGAAGTCAATTTTTTGCCCTTTATCGAATTGCATGAGAATCAGTGGCGAGGCTTAACGGTCGAGTTATTACAAATGTTGGTGCAAGATATTGGCTGTCAGTTAGAGTTTATTCCCAGCCCTTGGTTACGTTCATTAAAGCTTATTGAAAAGGCAGAGTTAGATGTGTTGGCGCATCTGACTTACACTAGTGAGCGCGAAGCTGATTTTGCTTTTATTGGACCGCATCATCTAGAAAGCATTTACTTGGTTGCCGCTGCCGGTAATTTTGTTGGTCTAACTAAACTTGAACAGCTAAAAAATTATAGAACGGGGCTTATTGCCATGTTGAATGGTGCTTACTATGGCGATGAATTGGCAGCTATGTTGATACATGAGCGTACGAAAAACATTTTCATTTCTATTGTTAGTAACCAAGATAAAATGTTGTTACTTATTAATGGCCGCGTAAAGGGCGTTATGGATGATCTTACGGCTTTTAACCATTGGCGTACGGTAACAGGGATCCATGTAAGGCATTTTAAACCAGTGTTCAAGGTGTATGAAAGCCCCGTTTATTTTGGTTTTAATCGTAAAACGCTCACCATTACCCAGTTAGAGCAGCTAGCCGCTGCTTGGCAGGCTCGATTTGACGATGGCACTGTGCAAGGTATTTTGGATAAATACCAAGGCGCAGAGCCTCATTTAACGCTACCTCCACCAAACCCATTGCTATAACCCAATAAAAAGTAAAAAGGGGTCAGAGCTAATTATCTGAATAAATTAGCTCTGACCCCTTTTTATCCTACCTCCTTTTTGTCAATTCCTTTTATCGCTGAGTTCTGGTCTCCCTGGCCCGCACTTGCCCAGTTTTATGCCCATGGCGTGTTCGATTTGCGTTCGAAAGCGATCGTCACCTAGGGGGTAATTATGCATTAGGGTTTGACGAATTTTTTGCAGGGTGCTAGAGCAAAATTCGCCTGTAAACAAAGCTTTATAAGCCGAAAGTCTGCTTTGTTCGGTATCACCCAAGCGTAGGTATAATTCATGTGGTGTCAAACAGTTAATCTTCTTCCCCAAAGCATGGTATTGATAACTGGACCAGTGATAGTTAGCTGGGTGTGGTACCATCAAGGCCCGAACTGGGTTTAGCTCTATGTAGCGCTGGCATTGCAAAAAATACAGATCACTGTCGATTAAGCTAGCCTTATATCGCCCCTCGAACAAGGTGCCTGTGCGCTGATAGTGTTTGTTAACATAACGTACGTAGTCGCGGCCAACGCTTTGCATTACGCGGGATATGCCCTCTGTTGTCTCTGGCGTTAACAGCAAATGTACGTGATTAGTCATTAGCACAAAAGCATGTAACTGCACATGGTAGCGTAGCAGCGCTTCTTCTAAGCTATTGATATAAAACCCGTAATCGTCATCACAGAAAAAGCAGGCTTGGCGATTATTGCCTCGCTGTACGATATGGCAAGGGTTCCCTTTAAGAAAAAATCGTTGTTTTCTGGCCATCTTGATAATCTTTGGTTTAATTTATGTAATAAATTTAACTTATTTGTTTGTAAAATAAAGGCAGCTGTTCAAAAAAACCATAAAAAGGGGGGGCAGAGCTAGTAAAAAGGGGTCAGAGCTAATTATCTGAATAAATTAGCTCTGACCCCTTTTTATCTTTTTTACCTCGATATTGTCCCGCTTGTCTTTTTTGTCTCATTTGTCTTGACATGCGTTGGGGGTTGCCTATAATTTCACCTACACGCTTAACGTATCTTAAGCCTATTGAGGTCAATATGAAAAAACGTCTCTTAAGTCTTGCCATTTTAGCAGCGCTCGCCAGTACGGCTGTGCATGCCAACACCACTGTTAACGGCTTCGCTTCTATTAAAGCGGGCATGACAACCTCTTCTGGCGATACGCTTTATGAGTATACCGATGAGCTAGATTTCAAAACCGGTAGCTTGATTGCTTTACAGGTAAAGTCAGATTTAGGTGATAAATTATCTGTTACGGGCCAATTACTGGGGCGGGGCATCAACGATTTTGATGTTGAATTCGAGTGGTTGTACTTATCCTATGCGCTGACTAACAATTTAACGGTTAGTGCAGGTCGTATTGGTGTGCCATTCTTTAAATACTCCGACTTTAAAGATGTTGGTTATGCCTATCTTTGGCACACCGTTCCGCAAAGTGTGTATTCGGGCGTTGGCTTTACTAAGGTTGAAGGCGTGTCTTTTTATTACACCACAACCTTAGGTAGCTTTGATGCCACAGCTCAGTTGCTGTATGGTTCAGCATCAGATACCAATCCGATATTTGGTCAACCTGCTGCCACACGCCAGGACAAAGTGGTGTCGCTAAATGTGGAATTAAGTCGTGATTGGTACGCGTTCCGAGCCGCCTATGTGCAAGGTGATATTACCGTTGTATCAGATGCTTTTACACCACTGACGAATGCGCTAGCTGGTACCGGCGTTCCGGCCTTTCAAGCGTTGGCGAGCGAGCTTGATTTTAATAATGATCAAGGCACTTTTTATGGCCTTGGTGTTACGCTAGAGCCAGGTAATTGGCAACTGGTGTTGGAGTACAATGACATTGGCATTGAAAACTCCTTCTATTCTGACAGAACAAATTACTATGTATCAGCAGGTTATCGTTTTGACAAGTGGCAGCCATTTGTGGTGTTCGAGCGTGAAGATCATAAAAGTAAAGACAGTATTTATCAGCCATTTGTAGGGGTATTGCCACCACAATTGTTGCAGCCTGTTATTGGTGTTGTAGCGGGGCAACAGTTTGATGCGACAACGATAAGTGCAGGTTTACGTTACGATTTCCATCCGTCAGCGGCCTTTAAAATTCAGTTCAGCTCTCAAAAAGATAAATCGACAGACCAATCTGTAGGTTTATTTACTGCTGGCGTAGATTTAGTATTCTAGGGGATAAAAATGAAAAAACTTTCAATAACTTTAGCATCAATACTTTTAGTTAGTTTTTCCGCGGTTGCTCAAGTTGTGGTAGTCGTCCATCCATCGATGAACGAAACCATAACAACTGATGAGATTGCGCGCGTTTATACCGGTCGCTCATCGGTGCTAGTGCCGATAAATCTTCGAGATGCCGACGCGAAGCGGGCTATTTTCGATGAAAAAGCGGTAGGAAGAACCTCTGCCCAACTTAAAGCGCATTGGTCAAAACTGGTTTTCACTGGCAAAGGTAATCCGCCGCAGGAATTCGCAACCGACGCCGAGGTTATAGCCTTTATCAGCAGCAACGAATATGCCATCGGCTACATCGATGCAGCGAATGTCACCGATCAAGTCAAAGTCATCCACACCCTAAACTAGTCATACGAAAAAGGGGTCAGAGCTAATTTTATTTTTTAATTAGCTCTGACCCCTTTTTATTGTTTGATTAAAGTTGAAAAAGGCCGCTGAGCCCTTTACAGTTGATGTTCACAAAAAAGGGTTCGGCATTAATTAGCTCTGACCCCTTTTTATTACTTAAAGGGAGTTAAATGATGCTACAGCAAAGCTGCATGACGATATTAGCAGAAAGTGGAGTCGCCTTTGGCACAAGTGGGGCTAGGGGGTTGGTGTCTGATTTTACTCCCGAGGTGTGTGCCGCTTTTACGCAAAGTTTTGTTCAAGCTATTGCCACATCAGGTAAGTTTCAGGCTGTAGCGTTGGGTATTGATAATCGCCCGAGTAGCCCTGCTATGGCGGCGGCGTGCGCGGGAGCGTTGCAATCGCTAGGCATTGAAGCGCAGTACTTTGGTGTATTACCCACCCCAGCATTGGCGTTTTATGCGATGCAGCAGGGTATTCCGGCCATTATGATTACCGGTAGTCATATTCCTTTTGATCGCAATGGCATTAAGTTTTACCGCGCTGATGGCGAAATCAGCAAAGCGGATGAGCTGGCTATTTTAGCGCAGTCCAGCCCGTTGGTAGCCTTTACTCAAGTGTTGCCGGAAGTTAACCCCGCTGCGGCGCAGGCCTACATCGCTCGGTACACGTCGTTTTATCCTGCTGCTTTATTGGCCGGTAAACATATTGGGATTTACGAACACTCCAGTGCTGGCAGAGAACTCTATCATCAAATTTTCAGCGCGCTGGGGGCCAAGGTTACCCGTTTAGCGCCTTCTGATACTTTTGTTCCTATCGATACCGAAGCGGTAACAGCTGAAGATCAGCAGCGTGGTTTAGCGTGGTCACAGCAATATGGTTTTGATGCTATTTTTTCGACCGATGGCGATGGTGATAGACCCTTAATTGCTGATGAAAACGGGCAATGGTTACGGGGTGATATTCTAGGTTTACTGACCGCGAAAAGCTTGGGCATTGATGCACTTGCGGTGCCGGTCAATGCCAATACGGCTATAGAGTTAGATGGCTGTTTTGAACGGGTAGTACGCACTAAAATTGGTTCGCCATACGTGATTGCCGGTTTTGCCGAATTAGTGAATTATCGTGCTTTTGCTGGTTTTGAAGCGAATGGTGGGTTTTTATTAGGCTCAGCGGTCAAGGTCGCAGAGCGTCAGTTAGCGGCATTACCCACGCGCGATGCGGTATTACCGATGCTGGCATTACTGGCATTGTGCACTAGCGTACCCATTTCGCAAGTTGTTGCCGCCTTGCCTGCGCGTGTAACCGCGAGTGATCGCCTGCAAAATATTCCAGTGAGCGAAAGTAAAGAACGGCTCGAGCAAGTGTTGGCAAACCCTAATCAATTTTTGGCTGAATTAGCCGCCATTATAAACTCGGCAGATTTTCAGGCAGAGTTAGCATTAACAGACGCCGAAAAGGCCAGTTTGGCGACTTTTAAACGCTTAGATGTGGTGATTGTTGATACTACCGATGGTGTACGCTTGCAATTATGCAATGGTGATATTGTCCACCTTCGCCCGTCGGGCAATGCCCCAGAGCTGCGTTGTTACACCGAAAGCAGTAACGCCACTTGTGCGCAAATCCTACTGCGCGCCGCCTTACGCTAATAATAAGAAAAAGGGGTCAGAGCTAATTTATCTTTAAAAAGGGGTCAGAGCTAATTTCCTTCGGAAATTAGCTCTGACCCCTTTTTCTGACCCCTTTTTTCTTTTTTTGACCCTTTTTTAACAGGCTAATTTGCTATCGGGTTGTAACCTGGATATTGACGCTGCTGTACTTAGCCCATTTACCGGTCATTCTGGCTTCGAATGGCAATTTACTGCGCTCAACATTATCTAGAAGATATTGCTGATAACTTTGGCTATCGCCATAACGAATAACAGACGCTGAAACTGTACTTGGCGCATTATCATTAAATTTGTCGGCTATGGCATAGTCTGTTGGCACAATTTCATCTGGGTATTTGCCCTGTAATGGGCCAATAAAGGTTTGAAGATATTGAGTATTATCTGTAAGCGTAGTGGATACATACAAATAAAAGGTATTAAAACCTTGAATTGTGCCCAGGTTGTAATTGGTATTATCAGAGGGCAGATCCTGCACTAAAAAGCGCTCTAAGGCAGCTTGCGCATCGTTATTCGGTATAGTGATTACCGGTGGCTGCGTAAATGGCAGATCGAAAGCCTGTCGTTGCTGTGCCGAACGAAAAACAGTGCTGTTATCTACTTGATCAAATTGATTTGAAGATGCCCTTACTGAAACAAACTCAACACCATCTAGCTGGTTAAAAATAAAGGTTTCACTGCTGTTTAATCTTGAACGCAATCCCAAAATACCGGTTTCGGTGTAATGCGTTTCTCCTAACGTAGTGTAATTGCCAGCCACGCTCACCGGCACAATTGAAGGTGTTTGTGTAACAGGTAAAGTGATTTCTGTACTTGGGTTGTACTGTCTGACGCTACCTGCAATAGCATTAACCGTTCCACCATTTACGATGGCGTTTAGCACAGGCCAGTTACCGTTTGTTGTTCTGCAAAGTTCTACGTCAGAAAAGGTTACCTCGCCAAAGGCAACTGCCGTTCTGCGCTGTTCGGCACGGTTATAGCCGGTAAGCTCAATAGTTGATGGCGTAAGGCTACCAAAAGGTGACACCACTTTGACATCGGCCAAGCGGCATTCACAGCCTTGCTGCGCTTTGCCCGGTACTCGCAGCGTACCTAAATCGCCAACAGGGTGCTGTGCATAAGATGCCACTTGTATTTCCGGATTCTCACCACGGTGAACCGCAATTGTGCTGATATTCATTTGGGCGGCACCTGTTACAGTGGCTGTTATTATGCCTGCTGCATTAGCGCGATGCCGGCTTATAACACGCCAGTCTTGATCATGAATTAAAAGCTCGGCATTAGATGAGCTAACACTGGTGCCACATACAGTGTCTTGTACAACGTTGGCTTGAAAGGTACGTGTAGTGCTACCGCCATTGCCGCCAGTACCCGTTGTTACATCGCCAGAACCACCACCACCGCAGGCTGTGAGTAAAGATGCGGCAAGCAGCGTTAGACTTAATCCTGTTGTTTTCATTAACTGTCCTTATTTTTACTATGTTTGAACACGGTGTACGCCGGAAAAAAGGGGCAGGGAAAAAGAGGTTGAGATTAACCGAAGATACCGCGGGTGTCTATAACCACTTTTGCTGCAACTTGGTTGATGTGTAAGGCTTTAAATTGTCGATGGTCTACCAGTACCACTAAAATATTGGCGCGCTCTAATGCTTGCGGTAGCGTGGTGAGTTTGTCGTTATATTGGCTTAACCGTTTTGGTAGGGCGTGGATATTAGGCTCTACTAATAACACTTCGCCAACATTGTCTTTAATCAGGTGCTCAGCAATGTCTAACGCTGGGCTTTCGCGTAAGTCGTCGATATCCGCTTTAAAGGCTAAACCTAAACAGGCGATAACAGGGCGCTTAAACTCGTCTGCTGCCGCTTTTATTTTATTGATAACATAATGCGGTTTGTGATCGTTGATTTCGCGCGCAGCTCGAATCAGTTTTGCTAGTTCGGGGGCGGAGTCTACAATAAACCAAGGGTCAACCGCGATACAGTGGCCACCTACGCCCGGGCCTGGGCTTAAAATATTCACCCGTGGATGGCGGTTCGACAGCTTAATCAGCTCCCACACATTGATCTTTAACTTATCGCAAATCAGTGATAATTCATTGGCAAAGGCGATATTAACGTCGCGAAAGGCGTTTTCGGTTAATTTGGCCATTTCCGCAGTGCGGGCATGGGTTTGCAAGCATTCACCACGCACAAACAACTGATATAAAGCCGTGGCTTGTTCGGCACAGCGCGGGGTAATGCCGCCAATAATGCGGTCGTTACTGACTAGTTCTTGTAATACGCGCCCCGGTAACACGCGCTCAGGGCAGTGCGCAATGTACACGTCTGCCACATCAGAGTGATCTTTGGGCACTTTTAAATCTGGCCGTAACTCGCTTAGCCACTCGGCAATTTGTTCTGTCGTCCCCACGGGCGAGGTCGATTCCAACACAATTAAATTGCCTTTTTCGATCACCGGCGCAATATTCTCCAGTGCCGCGCGAATATAACTTAAATCCGGTGCTTTATTCTCTTTAAAGGGGGTAGGGACAGCAATCATAAATACTTGCGCTGCCTCCGGCACCAAGGAGGCGGCCAACGCCGAGTTCGCCGAGGAGGTCCGCCAG
>CAZNXI010000088.1:0-11847 GCA_964577005.1 uncultured Rheinheimera sp. | reverse complement strand
CAACAATAAAGCTTGCTGCAAATAAGAAAAGGCTAATTGATACTGATTATTTTGCAGCGTAATGCGACCGTTTAAAATCAGTGCATGCAGCTGTCTGGCATCATTGTTAATTTTTTGCGCCAAAGCTAAGCTGCGCTGGGCATAAGTCAAAGCGGTTTTCAAATCACCTTGCAAATTGTAAGCAGAGGCAAAGCTACTGAGCACATCAGTCAGTAAAATCTGGGCTGCAGGTTCTTCTAATGCAGTGAGGTGCTGTTCTGCTTGCAGCAGTTGTTGAATGGCGAGTTCGGCATTTTGATAGTAAATGCCATAAATTTGCGCTTTTTTAAATAAGCTCAATGCCAATAAATAGGGCGTTTGTGCCACGCTTTCCGCTTTTTGTGTGGCATCTAAGGCGGCTTCACGATTGTTTATTGTCTGGTAAGCTTGTGCAATAACTAAATAATCTTCAGTGCTTAACTGATGCGGCGGTTGACCTTGTAAGGTATTGATCGTCTGCTCGGCCAGATGACTATCGCGAGCAACGTCGCGCAGCCTAGCGGACAGATCGCTTGCAACTACCGGCATGCTGCTCAGTAAAAAACTCAGTTGGAACACAGTAAAAATAAATACACTGATAAAACGCATATTGTCGCTCTTAATATTAATGGAAGCTGTACTTCCCTACAGCCGACTTAGACCAAGCTAAAAGATCCTATCAGTTGGCAAGATAATTTTTTATGTTGTCGACAATTTTTTCGACCATTCTTGTTCTTGCTTCGTTACTGGCCCATCCAATATGAGGCGTAATCAACAAGTTAGATAAGTTGCAGTTTATCAAGCAGTCATCCACGCTGGGTGGTTCCTCTGCTAAAACGTCAAGCCCCGCCGCTTTGACCTGGCCTTGCTGTAAGGCGTTAAGTAAAGCTTGTGCATCGATCAGGCCTCCTCGAGCCGTGTTGATCAGTATCGCGCTAGGCTTTAACCAGCTAAGCCGTTCCGTATTGAATAAATGTTGGGTATCCCTTGTAAGTGGACAGTGTAATGAAACGACATCCGCCACCTTTAATGCTTCGCAAAAGCGCATTCTACCGGGTCTTACGTGTGTAGCGTCGGGTCTTTCTGCTATCACAACCGTCATGCCAAAGGCCGCGGCTAAGCGAGCCGTAGCCTGACCTAAGGCACCATAACCAACAATGGTCATGGTTTTTCCTGACAGTTCCATTACAGGATAGTCGAGTAAGCAAAAACTGTTACTTTGAGCCCATCGCCCGGTCTTTAAGGCTTGTTGATAAGGCAGTAGCTGATTTGTCAGCGATAGTAACAGTGCAAAGACATGCTGAGGGACAGCTGTTTCCGCATAGTTTTGCACGTTTTTAACAATAATACCGGCTTCTTCTGCTGCGGCAAGATCAACATTATCTGTACCCGTGGCCGAAATCATAATGGCTTTTAAGCGAGGTAATTGCTTCATTAGATTGGCGTCAATTACACACTTGTTGACGATGGCAATATCAGCATGCTGTAAGCGAGCTAACCGATCCTCAGGGGCTGTATAATCATACAATTGCAGCTTGCACGCCGCTTGCTGTAGCGGGCTGAGATCGGCATCTCCCAAAGTGGCTGCATCTAAAAAAACCAGATTAGTCGGCATAAATGGTCATCTGTACTAAGAAGCTGCAAAGCAGCGATAAGTCAAAATCATAGTTTTAACACAGCTTATATCAAAAAGCAGCAATTCTTATTCCGCTAGAGATTATGTTAATTGCTAAAGTAATGTGTTACACATTTGCAAGCAAAGCACATTTATAGTTTGTCAGACAAATGCTAATGTAGCGCAAAGAAAAAAGGAGTGATAGATGCAGATTGTTGTCGAGGAAATTGAGAAATCTTATGCCACCGTTGTAGCGGTCAGTAAGGTGAGTTTTACCATTACCCCCGGTGAGATTTTTGCTTTGCTTGGTCCAAATGGTGCTGGTAAATCCTCTATTATCCGTATGCTGGTGGGGATGACCCGCCCAGATAGCGGAACTATTACCGTGCAGCATTTAGCGCAAGAATATGATCATGTACCAAGACGTTTTTTAGGCTATCTGCCTGAAGATAGAGGCTTATATCCAGACAAAAGTGTTGAAAAAAACCTGCTATATCTGGCTCAGTTGCATGGCTTGTCTAAAGCTGAGGCTGAAGTAGAAATGCGCCATTGGCTAGAGATTTTTGAGCTAAGCGAGCGACGTAAGGAAGATTTGAAGCAACTATCGAAAGGTAACCAGCAAAAAGTGCAACTGATTGCTGCGGTCATTCATAAACCCGCCCTAGTGATTTTAGATGAGCCTTTCTCAGGGTTAGATCCGATTAATCAGGAAAAAGTTGTCGGCTTTTTAAAAACGTTGCGTGAAAAAGGCATGACGGTCATTCTTAGTGCCCATCAAATGGCGATGGTAGAAAAGTTAGCCGATCGCATGTTATTAATGGCGCGAGGACAAGTGGTGCTCGCCGGTACCTTGGCTGAGATTCGGCGACAGGCGCAACCTAAACCGGAAGTCGTGATTGAAACAGAGCAGGCGGTGAGTCGTGAGCAGTTGGCCTTACTCTTACCTGACTTAACGATCAATCAACATACGGCTACTCGCTTTAGTCTTTACTTGCCAACGGCTACCGATTTATCTGCTTGTTTGCAACAGTTACTCAGTCAGCTTAATGTGCAAAGTGTTTCTATGCAAAGTCCAGATTTACATCAATTATATTTAGCAGCGATGGCAGCACATACGCAACAGGAGGCGCAACCATGATCTCACGGCAAAGTATCATAGTCGCAAAGTGGGAGTTTTTACGCTTTTTTAAATGGAAGCAACAGCTTATCTCGTATTTATTGATGTTGGGTATTATGGGCGCCGTATTTGCCTGGACCTACTTTGTCGATGAGAGCCGCGCGGAGTACCGTATCGCTGTACCTGCCCATTATACCTTGAGCAATACCGCGCAATTCCAATTTCAGCGCCCCACCGTCACCTTAGAGGAGCAGCTTAATCAGTTACGCCATAGCGAGACTTGGCATGCGGTTGTTGCCGAAGAGGCCGAGCAAGTGGTGATTCACACTGCTGCGGGTAAAAAATGGCAGCAATTGCTAGAGCAAGAGTTACAGCAATATTTTCGGCAGCAGTACGGCATAGCGCAGGGGCTGACCGCTGAGCAGTTGGCAAAACTCTCCACGCCGGTAACCCTTGAAATGCGCTATCTGGATGACAATTATAAAGGAAGTGATCGGCCAGAGAAGGGCATTGCGTTAGCTGTGCTTTTTATGCTGTTGATCGGGCTAAGCACCGCCTTTGGGCAACTGTTAATGAGTATCACTGGCGAGAAGCAGCAACGGGTAACTGAGCAGCTCTATGCCATAGTCACACCTCAGCAATGGATTGATGGCAAGGTATTAGGGCACAGTTTAAGCGCGATGAAAGCCATGTTTACCACCAGCTTGGTAATGTTATTGGGTATTGTTGTCGCGGTGCTGTTTGTTGCCGATGAGCCATTGCAGCTAGAGTGGATCAACTGGGGGGTGATTGCGTGGTTAGTCCCTTTTGCCTTGTTAGGGGTATTGTTATGTGCCTGTTTTATGGCGGCAGTAGCGGCCTCTATAGATGATCCGAATACCAGCGGTAAGGGCGCGGTAATGATGATTACTTGGCTACCGTTGCTGTTCACTTATTTGGTGATAGATAGCCCAACGGGGTGGGCGATGACCCTACTAAGCTGGTTGCCCGTGACCTCCTTTGCCGCTATGCCGGTAAGGCTAGCGATGGTTGAGCTGGCTTGGTGGCAGCCTTTACTGTCCTTAATGTTGCTAATCGTTACCTTGTATTGGATGCGTCGTGTCGCTGGTCGAGTTTTTTTGCGTGGTATGCAAATGTACGGGAAAGAGCCAAGCTGGGCTGATATTATGCGCTGGGCCTTGAGTAGTAAAACTGACTAGGCAAGTAGTTTAAGACGAAAATTTGAACTATTCAGGTTAGGCTCAGCCTGATAAGGCATAATGCAATAACGCAGGGCAGCAACGGCTTGCTCTGGTTCTGTCGCTGCTACAAACAGTACCAGCACTTTTGAAGAGGTAGTTATGTTCGATTCATCCTTCCGTCAACAAGCATCGGCCTGGCAACGGCAATTCCAGCTGCGCCAGCAAGGTAGCTTTTTACAGCGGTTACTAGCTTGGTTGGTACTGGGCGTGATGCTGCTGGTTGGAGCCTTTATCCTACTCTTTGCATTAGTACTTAGTTGGATCCTCATTCCTATTATGTTGTACCGGCATCGACAGCGTATTCGGCGCTTTCGCGAGCAGGCGCAAGCCTACCAGCAACAATCCACAGCGGCAGGTGGCACGGTGATTGAAGGTGAAGTACTGCATAAAGATGAAAGCGAGCGCCGTTAAATCGCGACAACGCTGCTTAAGCTGGCTTATTGGTCAGCTTACTCTTGATAAAGTCACTATGGCGGATAAACAGTAGATCCGCCACATTACGTAACATTGCTTCTTCATTCGGATCAAGCGTGCCATCGGCGTAAGCGACTTGCCAAAGTTGATCTAATACCGCCAAACGCTCACTTTCACTTAGTACCTTGAGTTTTGAGGTATAGGCTTGCAGGCTGGTGGCATCTAAAGCCAAGGTTAACGCATCTTGAAACACCGGCTCTGCAGCGCTATGACTTAAACCATATTCTTTAATCAGATAATTCAACACTAACTGATGTTCTTGCTCAGTGCTATCGAAATCCGCATCGGCCAGTTGCAGCATCAATACGACCGCCATAAATTGAGCTTCACTAAGCTGATGGCGTTGCCAAGGCTGCGCAGCTGAGCCGGCGGCTTGCCAGTCACTACTAGCCTTTTCCAGCAGATTTTTCAGAAAATTAAACATCGCTATTTCCTTTTACACTATGATTTCTATGCTGCTAGCTTATATGCAGGACGGCTTGGCAGCAGATACTTGATTTTACTCTGACCTTGCCCCACTAAAACAGTTCGCCTATACACTGTCGGAGCCGACTTTTGCCGCTGCTTATTTTAACTATACTGACCGTTTTGATGCTTGGTTTTGTGTTGGGTCAGCCTTACTGGTGCCGTTGGCAGCGTAAACGTATTCAAGCACGGCCTTTTCCTGAGTCTTGGCGGCGCATTCTGAAACAGCGTATGCCTTACTTTCGGGCCTTGCCAACCGATTTGCAGTTACAGCTAAAAAAACATATCCAAGTCTTTATTGCTGAAAAAGCCTTTATTGGCTGTGATGGCTTAACAGTTACCGATGAAATGCGGGTGACTATTGCTGCTCAGGCTTGCTTACTGTTGCTTAATCGCCAAGATTATTATTATCCAAAATTACAGCAAATTTTACTCTATCCTGCTGCTTTTATTGTTGCTGGCCAGACGCCAGACGCTGCGGGGGTCATGCATGAACAGCGTCGCGTGTTATCGGGAGAGTCTTGGGGACAAGGTAAGGTTATTTTAAGCTGGGCCGATACCGTACAGGGGGCAGCGAATCCCACAGATGGCCGTAATGTGGTGATTCACGAATTTGCGCACCAGTTGGATCAAGAAAAAGGGCTGGCGACTGGCGTCCCATTGTTGGAACGTAGCAGTGATTACCAACGCTGGTCTGGCGTAATGGCCGCCGAGTTTAATACCTTACAGCAACAGGCGGCGTTGGGTGCGTCTAGTTTATTTGATTATTACGGTGCGACCAATCCGGCCGAGTTTTTTGCCGTGATCAGTGAAGTTTTCTTTGAACAACCGCAGCAACTGGCGCAGTTACATCCTGCTTTATATCAGCTATTAAGTCATTTTTATCGCTTAAACCCGCTTAGTTGGCGATGACATAAAGTCGATAGTTTTATCTTTCTCCCCGCTTTATTGGTTACGGTACTGCATCGGAGAAAAATAGCATCTTAACCAGTTGCGCTAAAAGTAATAAAGCGACCAGAGGTACAATAAAGCGGCTGAGCTTCGCGGTATGTGCCTCATCTCTGCTACCAAATTTCTCGGCCAGCACGACCATGATAAAAAGTGCCACAAACAGCACGACTAAAATCAGCAGTAAGTTGGACATGGTAAACTCCATTTAAAGGTTTAGCTAAGCTTACCTTGTTTGCTAAATGGTTTCAAAAGCTGGCGAGACAACTGTGTCTTAATATTATGGCATGTTATGCTAGCGCCAGTTAAAGCAATGACTTAAGTGGTCAGGATAAACCATGTTTTAAGCGATAGTCACTTTAGTTGCGGGCTTAGCAGTTAAATGGTAGTACTTACTGCGGCAATCTTTGTATAGGACTATGGTTATAAAAAACAAGGCCGGATTAACTATATTTAGTGCTTTGGTGCTGGTGGCATTTATTGCTTAAACTGGCTATTTGCTCAGCACCGTTATTGCTTAAGGCTAATAGATTATTAATGACAGATCCGCGGAAAGCGCTCGACACTGGTTACTATCTGCAGCACTTTAACGAGTTGCTGCAGTTTGTCGCCATACACTATCAAGGGGTATTAACGGTAGAAAGTCAGGCTTATTTAGCCGACTTTACCGCGCTGGATCGGCCTTGTCAGCAATTACTGGTGCGCATGCTTAATCGCAAAGGTAAGGTTTTTGCTGATACGGAGCTCGCTTATACTGAAATTGGCGCAGTCCAGCCGTTATTGCAGCTCTTACAACAAGCTGGTTTTATTGCGCCGTTAAGGACTGCCGATTTAGCGGATTTTTGGCTGCGCGTAACCAAAGATACCCTATGGCAATTACTACAACTGGCGCAAGCTGAGTTGCCAGCAGCCATCGCCGTGAAAAAAAGCCAAACAAAACCCATATTATTAGCTGCAGCGCTGCGCTTGCCCGTCAACTGGCTGGCGTTGATTGCTAAGTTGCCGCAGCATTATGTAGCTTTGCAGCGGTTGGATGCCCTGCATTACCTTTATTTTCTGTATTTTGGCCGGGTTGAGCCTACTCTTTCGCTCTTTACGTTACGCGATTTAGGTATTCGCCAAACTGGTCAATTTAAACAGCAATTTACTCCGCGTTTTACCGAGCCGGCTCAGGCATTACTCGCTTACCAGTTAGCCAAAGCGAAACCGGCTATTATCGAGCTTGGCAAAACGCTAAAAAAACAACCCGAGAACGCCGAATCTTTGCTAAGCCAATGGCTTATGGAGGTAGCACAGTGGCCATTGCCAGCAGACAATACCTTACTGCTCAAACGCAGCGAACGAAGTTATCAGCTGGGTAAGCTGGCCGAGCAATATCAGCTGACTGAGCTTGCTATGGCCTTTTATCAGCAAAGTAATGCCTTTCCAGCCAGTGAGCGTTTGGTCCGCTTGTATGCTCAACAGGGGCGAGCCTCGGGTGATCAAACGCAGTGCCGACAGTATTTACAGCAGTTATTAGCGGATCCCAGTTGCGACGAAGAATGGTTGTTTGCCGACGATTTTTACCGGCGTAAGTTTGCTGATGACAGCAGTGGCGCTAAATCAGGCGTTAAATCAGCAGAGCGGCGCCGCTCACGGTTAACCCAGCTATTGCACGAGGCGCCGCTGGTTGGGGTAGACGAGCTGTATTTAGGCAAAGCTGAGCAGGGCTTAATGGCGCATTACGCCGCGCAGGGCTATAGGGTATTTCACGCTGAGAATAACCTCTGGCTGGCGCTATTTGGCCTGTGGTTCTGGCATGAATTATTCGAGCATCACGACAGCACCCTGCATAACCCCTTTGAACGCTGGCCACGTAACTTAGCCAGCGGTGGCTTTTATCAGCAGTTTGCAAGTGAGATAGAGCAAAAGCTCACGCAGTTGGCCACGCCAAGCGCAATCTCTACTTTGCTAAGTACTTTAACCGCGCATTATGGTAAAGCGAATAACCTGTTTTATTGGCATGTCGATTTGGCGGAGCAATTACTGCCGCTGGTGCAATATGCGCCACGAGTAAATAGTGAGAGCGCGCTGGTCCCCATATTACGCGCCATGGCGCAAAATTTTAACCGCCATAGCAGTGGTTATCCGGATCTGTTGTTAATCAAAGATCAGCAACTGCAATTTATCGAAGTAAAAGCGCCGGGCGATAAAATACAGCGTCATCAGCTCGCACGGCTATTAGCATTACAGAGCGCGGGCTTTAACGCGCGTATTGAAAAGCTGCAGTGGATAGTGGATCCCAACCGGCTTTATGTGGTGCTGGATGTGGAAACCACGGGAGGTAAAGCCGGTACCGATCGTATTACCGAAATAGGTGCAGTAAAAGTGCAAGGCGGTGAGGTGCTGGATACCTTTAACACCCTCATAAACCCTGAGCGGCCTATCCCGTCTTTTATCAGCCGCTTAACCGGTATTAGTAACGCCATGGTAGCTGATGCGCCCAAGTTTGCCGATATCGCCGCACAGCTAACTGAGTTTTTAGAAGGTGCGGTCTTTGTTGCCCATAACGCTAAATTCGATTACGGCTTTATCCGCGCCGAGTTTAGCCGTTGTGATATGGCGTTTGAAATGCCGCAGCTCTGTACGGTGGTAAACATGCGCCGCTATTATCCTGGGTTGGCATCTTATAGCTTGGGTAAGTTGTGTGAGGCGCTTGAGATTAAACTGACCAATCACCACCGCGCACTGGCTGATGCCACGGCAACAGTGGAATTATTAAAATTAATTAATGCCAAACGCTGCTCAGTTGATACTATATAAAACAGTCAAGTATCACCGCTTTAAGAGCGAAGTCGCGGGTTAATAATAGGGCATAACAGCAAGCTTACTGCTCCTGCTGGCGTGATGTTAAATGCCATTTCGGCTGCACTAATTAAGAGTTCTAAATGATGTTAAGAAAAATCTATAACAAGCTACCGGCATTAGTTCGCTATTGGCTGAGTATTTTAGTGCATGCCTTTCGGCATTGGCTGGGTAGCCAAGCGTTTATTTATGCTGCTGCGCTGGCCTTTTTCACAGTTTTTTCTATTGCACCTATTTTAGTCGTAGTGGTCGCTTTGGTCGGGTTAGTGATGGGCGAGCGGGCGGTGCAAGGTGAGCTATTTGCGCAGCTTGAGGGAACCTTGGGAGCTGAAGCTGCTGGAGTCGTGCAGACAGCTGTGGTCAATTCGCAAATAGATCAGAGCGGCATCATGCCAGCGCTGGTTGGTATTATTGCCACTATTCTCGGCGCCACCACGGTATTTGCGCAAATGCAGCAATCGCTAAACCAAATTTGGGATGTGGCACCCCGTCCTTCACGTAATAATCTTTGGGCGTTACTGAAAAGCCGTTTATTGTCACTTACGATTATTTTGGCGATTGGTTTTATTTTGATGGTCTCTTTACTGTTATCGGTGGCCTTGCGCAGTGTTATGACCTTTGCTGAAGAGTGGCTACCCGTTCCAGCTTGGACCATGGTCGGTATGGAAGTCGGGATTTCATTGCTGGTTATCACCTTTTTGTTTGCCGCGATGTTTAAGATTTTGCCGGATGTTTTATTAACGTGGCGTGATGTGTTACTAGGTGCTTTTATTACTGCGCTGCTCTTTACGGTGGGTCGTTCTTTTATTTCAATGTACCTAGCCTATACTGCCACCGCTTCTGCTTACGGCGCTGCCGGCTCGCTGGCACTGTTGCTACTCTGGGTGAATTATTCCTCAATGATTCTGCTATTTGGTGCCGCCTTTACGCGAGCTCATTTAGAGGGACGAGGTAAACCGATTAGACCGAAAAATACTGCGGTCTGTGTCCATCGGCAGTTAATTGAAGAAAGTGCACCGGATTAAGCCTAGGGTGAAACGAAACAGTTTACTTAGCTAACCTTGCAAAAATAATCCCTTTTACTACACTTTTATTTTTTAAATAAAAGGATGCTAAATGGTGATTAAAAAGTTAATTTTTATCTTGTTGATCTGCTACAGCCACTTAGCCGCTGCGAGCAAACCTGAGCTGGTATTGGCCAACGTTTATAGCGCTGATATTGAAGTAGAGCAGTATTGGGTTAGCGAAAAGTTAGATGGGGTGCGGGCTTACTGGGATGGTAAGCAGTTAATAACCCGCGGGGGGAATGTGATTGCCGCACCCGCTTGGTTTGTCGCGGACTTTCCAACACAAGCTTTAGACGGTGAGCTTTGGTTAGCTCGCAATAAATTTGCTGAAACGTTAAGTATTGTCAGTAAGCACCAACCCATTGACAGTGAGTGGCAAAACATTCGCTATTATGTGTTTGAACTGCCAGATGCTGTAGGTACTTTTACAGCGCGTGTCCGCGCTATGCAAACCCTAGTAGCACAGCAAAACAGCCCCTATCTAAAAAAAGTCTCGCAATTTCGACTCGCTAACCAAGAAGCGCTTTTCACTAAGCTGCAGGCGCTTGAGCAACAAGGTGCTGAAGGGCTTATGCTACATCATCAAGACTCTTTGTATCATACGGGACGCAGTCAGGCGCTATTAAAGCTAAAAAGCTATCAAGATAGTGAAGCTACAGTAATTGGTTATCGACCGGGAAAAGGTAAATATCAGGGAATGGTTGGCGCTTTAATCGTCAGAACAGCCGATGGTAGAGAATTTGCCATCGGCAGTGGCTTAACTGATTTATTACGGCAAAATCCACCAGCCCTGGGGACTGTAGTGATCTATAGATATAATGGTTACACTAATAATGGTATCCCCCGTTTTGCACGCTTTTTACGGGTACGGGAACACTTTTAAGTAAGTGTTTGCGCCCCAGCGCTCCGGTTTAGCCATAAGGCCTTAATGCGATCAAAGGGCGTAAGTACGATGGCATTGCCCAGCAACACCAGCGCGAAGCCGCTAAAGGTATAGCTGGTCCAGTGAAAATCCTCAAACAAGGTGCTCAATACAACGGCGACCAGTGGGAATAACACTATGGTATAGCTGGCTTTTTCTGGGCCAATTTGTTTCAGTAGAGCAAAGTAACTGGCAAAGGCGATCACTGAGCCAAACACGGCTAAATACAGCAGGGAGATGATATAAGTCGGTTCGGTACTAAAGTTAAAGCTATGGCCCTTGAACAACGCCGCGGCCAGCAATACCAGACTGCCATACAACATGCCCCAGGCATTAACCTGCATTATCGGCATATTTTCTTGCGAGTTACGTACACTCACCATATTGCCGAAGGATGCCGACAAAGCACCGGATAAGATCAGTAATAAGCCGAGTAAGCTGGTATTGGTAAAATCGATACCATCCAAATCCGGCCAAAATAGCACCACTATGCCAGCAATGCCTAGTAAAGCGCCAAAATAGATACGTTTGGCTACCGGTTTACCAAAGAAGAGGCGTGTATTAATAATATTCATCAGCAACATGGTTGTAAAGGCTATTGCCGTCATGGCCGAGGTTAGGTACTGCTGTGCTTGATAAATAAACAGAAAGTTTATGGCAAAATTCAGGCTGGCTAACAGCAGAATAAAGCCATGCTGGCGCAGCGTAAAATGCATATCCAGTTTGCGCCACCAGCAAAAGAGCCACATTAACGCTGCCGCTATGGCAAAGCGGTACAGCAAGGATACTTCTATAGCGACTTCGCCCAGCTGAAACTCAATGGCAAACCAGGTAGAGCCCCAAATTAACACCGTTACTAAATACAACAGGATATTTTTCATAGCAGATTAGGTCGTTCTTAGCGTGGGCAGTAAATAGGGTAGCGATAATAAAGCCTTGTTGGCGGATTAGACAGTAGCTAAGAAAAAAATAGCTGCATGGCAACTATTTGTTACCCCTGTAGTATAGCTTTTACACTTTGCGACCAGTTTCCAACCGCCTGCTGTGGCGGGGCTCTGCGCGTTGCGTTAGCTATGATAAACTCCATAAAAATGACCTAAGTTGTAATCAGGAGTTATTGTGACCGCTATTTCCAG
>CAZNXI010000087.1:0-12030 GCA_964577005.1 uncultured Rheinheimera sp. | reverse complement strand
AAAAGCACCATAACAAAGCCAAGCGTGACTTTAAGTGGGTTGGCTAAAGGGCGTCGTAAAATAAGGTATTGAAAGACCAAGACCACCAAAATCATCGGAAGGATATCTTTAACCATTGTCGCGAGATCCAGCAGGGCTTTTACAAACCAGTGTAAGGAATCGTTCGAGACCTCGTTGGCAACGATTACGGCCGCAGTACTAAATTGATATACCCAAATGCCATAGAGCTGTACACTGATCATGGGTACCATTACCGCCAAGGCGACTAAACCAAAACCGTCGGTGAGTGGGTTTCGCCCTTTAATGGAACTGGCCAACCCTAAGCCTAAGGCTGCAATTAAAGGTACGGTAACAATATTGGTCGTTACACCACCGGAGTCGTAAGCTAACCCAACAATTTCAGGTGGCGCAAAAAAGGTCACAATAAGCACCAAGATATAGCCACCAATCATCAACCAATGAATTGGCCAGCCTAAGATAATCCTGACCACGCCAAGTGCCATCACAAAGCCGACTGAGGTAGCCACTATTAAGCGCAGCGTTAAACCATCCACTCGCCCTTCACTGATGTTTTGCGCTTGCTCAGCCACGGCAATCAGCGCCGGTTCGGCTATCACTGCGGCAAAACCGATGGCAAAGCCAAAAAACATTAATAACGGTAAGGAGCCGCGACGGGCAAATTGGTTGGCTAAGTTTTTGCCAACGGGAAAGATACTTAATTCTAAACCCAATAAAAACAAGGCAATACCAATAGCGACAACAAATAACCCGATGGCGATGCTCAACGGATCGGCAGGGACAGTTTGAAAAATAACGAGCTGAAAGAACAACACAACCAGCACAATAGGCAGCAGGTTTTTTAGAGCATGTGATAGCTGATGAAAAAATGGCTGCAGCACCGAGTGTCCTTTTAATGTCAACATCTGCGAAAAGTGTAAATCTAGTTTAAAGCAAAATTGGATATTTTTAATAATTAATTAAGTGCTTTATTTGATTTAGGTCAGACATTTTCAGCTAAAACGGCGGCAATAAAGGCTAGCTGCGTTGCAGCAATCGCTATACATATTCGCCCCAGAGAGACAAGGCAGTCTGCGTAAATCTGATCAATCAAAAATCTGATCAATCAAAGCCTGCGCTAGGAGGAACACCTAGCGCAGGCCAATGGCTTAGTTTTGAGCTTCAAAATAAAATGGCAAGCGCTTACGTTCCCGTAAGCCAATTTCATGCATACTGGCGGCATCAAATAGACGGCCGTTGACCATGGTATAAACCACCTGATCTGTAACTTGAATATTATCCAGTGGATTACCGTCAATCACGATAAGATCCGCTAGTTTACCTACTTCAATGCTACCCAGTTGATGATCCATACCAAAGGTTTTGGCAGGGTTGATGGTGGCGGTGCGCAGCGCTTCTAACGGTGTCATACCGCCCTGTGCAAACATCCAGATCTCCCAGTGCGCGCCTAGACCTTCGCGTTGGCCATGGGCGCCAATATTGGCAATGACACCATGCTCCTTTAAGGCATTAGCGGAACGTACCACATTAAAGTGATTGTAATGATGCTTTGGTGCTTTTGGACGACGCATACTTCTTGGTGCAAGTTGATCCATAGGTACATATTGGCTTAAGCGCGGGTGCTTCCACACGTCGGTTTTTTCATACCAATAGTTTTCGCCCCAGATCCCACCAAAGGCCACATTTAAGGTTGGGGTATAGGCGGTGCCACTGGCTTGCCATAGTTGTTTTATATCATCATAGACGTTGGCTACTGGTAACGCATGCTCGATGGTGGTGTGGCCATCGACAATCATGGTTAAGTTGTGCTGCAGTAAAGAGCCGCCTTCTGGCACCACCAGCATGTTTAGTTCGCGCGCAGCCTGAATCACTTGCTGGCGCTGATTTCGCCGTGGCTGATTATAGCTTTTGACACTAAAAGCCCCCACTTTTTGCAAACGTGTTAAGTGAAATTTAGCATCTTCCAAACTATCAATATGCGAGGTATAACCTGCACCTTCCGCACCATATAAAATGGTTCCTGTTGAGAAAATACGTGGGCCGACAATTTGCCCACTGCGCTGTAGCTCACTGGCACTAAAAATTTCTCGGGTATCATTAGAGGGGTCGTGAATGCTGGTCACGCCAAAGGTTAACCCAGCATAGTTTTGCCAATTTTGTTGTGGCGTAATTTGTTGTAAACCTTGACTGCCATGCGCGTGCGCATCAAATAAGCCTGGCATTAGTGTTTTACCGCTGATATCAAACACCTTGGCATTTGCTGGCACAGTAACAGAGGCGCGATCACCGACCGCTTTGATTTTATTATTTTCAATTAGCACCACCGCATCTTGCAGTACTTCATCGCCTTTCATAGTAATAACCTGACCGCCTACAAAGGCGACAAGGCCTTTGGGAGAATCAACGGCAGTAGTAAAACCTAGCGAAACGGTTTCCACCTTAGTCTCGGTATTGGCGTTCGCTGGTGCAGTAAATAACGCTTTTGTGTCGGCTTGATAAAGTTCGGGGCCAAGGCTCCAATACAATTTTGTACTTTCTGCATTCCAGCTGATGTATTCACCAGCCCGAACCGAGAGTTGCTTTATTGGCATTTGTTTATCATTCGCACCAATATCGATAGGGCGACCGCGCTCAATAAAGGGGGTAACAAAGATTTTAAAACGATCAGCAAAAGCCAGATATTGGCCATCAGGCGACAGTTTAAATTCGGTACCAAACTTAGCAGTATAAAGTACTTGCTGCGTATGTTTGGTCAAATCAATACTAATGAGTCTTGGTGAACTGCCAAAGTCCATAGCGTACACTTTATCATTGCTTGCGCCGAACATCGGGGCCCGGCCGTTACGAGCAATTAATTCTGGTACGCCTTGCCGAGTGCTAATTTTATATAATCCAGTTCGCATTGACCATTGTTTAGGTAATAAGCTACCTGCGCCAATTTTACGGTAAACCACGGTTTTACCATCTGGGCTAAAAGTTGGTTCAATATATTTGCCAAGTTCTGGGGTGAGTTTGGTGATACGGTTATTGCGTAAATTGAGGATATTGACCGCGCCTTGCGTTTGGTCGTTCCAACTTACATAGACCAATTCACGGCCATCACGGGAAAACTGTGGGTAAAACTCAAAATCAGTGGTCTGGCGGGTAAGCCGTCGCGGTTTGGGATCCTGTAAATCCGTAATATACAGATGACCTAATGCGGTAAAAACAGCTTGCTTGCCATCAGGTGACACCTGCACAAAGCGCAGCATTTTAACGGAGAATGCATCCTGATCTAAATCCTGCTTGACGCGCAGTGCCGTCTGAACTTGTTTCTGGGTCGAGACCCTAAAAGGGATGGTTGCAATTGCTTTGTCAGCAATCGTTAAACGTTTAATTTCGCCACCTGCCCAAAATACCAGACTTTTGTTATCTGGCGTCCAGCTAAGGGTAGGGTAGACACCATGAATGGCCCAAGTCTCTTGCATATCGCGATCTAAACCAGCATACAGCGGAATATGCTCGCCGCTGGTAAGGTCGTACAAAAATAAGGTGCTTTGAAAATCTACACGACGAATATAAGCTAAATATCTACCATCTGGTGAAGGGGTTGGTCTAATAGCACCACCGGCACCCGCTAAGAGCACTTCGATATCCCCGGTCGCGCGCTCAAAACGTTTAATGGTGTAAATGCCTGCTTCCGAGTCTTTACTGTAATGGAAAGTTTTGCCAGGCGTGTCGTCTTGTGAGAAATAAATATATTTGCCATCTGGTGAGAATGCGGGTTCACCTAAGTCTTTTTGATCATTGGGCCGTTCAGTAAGCATCAAGCCTGAGCCACCGCTGACGTGATATTGCCAGACTTCACCGGCTCCTAAAGAGCGGCTTGCGGTAAAATGTTTGCGTGCAACCAGATACTGACCATCTGGGCTCCATGCTGGGCTATTGAGCAGTCGAAAGGTTTCTTTGGTAACCGCTCTAGGGTTTTTACCATCTGCATCCATGATCCAGATATTATCACCGCCCTCTCTGTCTGAGGTAAACGCAATCGACTTGCCATCAGGGCTAAACACCGGCTGCATATTCCAAGCGATATCATTGGTCAGGGCGGTGGCAGTCCCACCGCTGATCGGCATGCTATAAATATCGCCGAGCAAATCAAAAACCACGGTTTTACCGTCTGGGCTGACGTTAACGTTCATCCAAGTGCCTTGCTGCACCTGTATATCTACTGTAGTAAATTCGCCCAACGGAGCATTAACGTGCCAAGTGGTGGCCTGTTCGTTTGCCAACAGCGCGAAGCTGCTCAGTGCCAGAGAGAGTAAGCTTGGTTTTAAAAAGCGCATGGTATGACCTTATTATTATGCTGTTTTGTCAATTAAGTTAGCTTGCCTATTTGTTTCGAAGTGTGAGTATGCATTGGCGTAGCGTTAGACGCGCCTTATGCATATTAATCAATATCAGACTGGCACAAATGGCGGCTAAAGTTAAGTCTTAAAGCGTTAGATGCGTTGAAACCGCAGCGAAGAAAGGTAAATATAGATAAAAAAATAGCATCCTCAGGATGCTATTTTGACTTGAAAAGACGTTTTACTAAACTTATCCACCTGCACGGGCAAGTAACGACTCGATAACCGGTGAGTCGGCAAAGCCATTGCCTTTAGCCCAGTCAACATCGCCAGAAGCGGCTACCACGCTGCTTGGTAATTGCTTGATAATAAAGTCCGCGGTATCGTTAGCGCCGCTTTTGATAGCAAAACGGATCAAAGGTAAACCATCACAAGAAATACCACTGTAAATATTACTTAAGCGTAAGCGGTTATCAGATAAGGTTTTGCGCAGGTTATTTCTACTGTCTGCTGCAACATAAGAGCAAATAGATTGCGCTAGTTGATCGTTTGCGGCAACAGGAGTGCTAATAAAAGCAGTCGATGCAAGAACAGCGGCAAGGGTGATTACTTTGAATTTCATTGTCGGCTCCGAGTTGAACTTCTACGATCAAAAATAAGTATAGATAATATTATTTTAGAAAGGCAAATTTAACGCAGTAACCAATGACAAACTTAAACTTTATTTCTAAGCTTGGTAGTCCAGCCATCATAGGGATAACCCGTTAGATCCGAGACTTTGCGTGTACACCCTTTCAGGTGGCTTGCCCTTCAATGGGCGCATTCTATGTAATGAATAATTTCTATGCAAGATAAAAAGGACTGAATATACGGTAGTTTGCCATATCAATGCGATAAGCCTGCCTTAGATGTAAATGTTGTTTCACGTTTAATCAAAAGTATAAGCACACTATTTTATCCGGACTTTCTATTTTATGCCTGCCAGATCGAGTAATCCGGCAAAGTGCGTTAATGCCGTCATACCTTGAATATCTGTTGCTTGCAGCGGAATATTAAATTGAGCCAGATTTTTGAAGTCATTAGCAATTTGTGCCAAGTGTATTTTTTCTTGCTGTCGGCGTTGTGCTAAAAATGCACCATCAGCTGTATCGGGTAAGATACGGTTTACCACTAAGCCTGCTAGCGGTAACTTTTCGGCTAATAAAGACGTTACTGCCCGCCCAGTCTCTAGAATGGGCAGCTTTTCGGGTGTGAGTACAAAAAGTAGCGCCGTTTTTTCACTATCAAGCAGTAATTCCCGAGTTCGGGTTAATAAGCGTTGGCGCTTGAGCAAGGTTTCTGTAAGGGCTTTGTTACGTTCATCCATGCCATCTGTGGCATGTTCTGCAGGATCGCCAAGGGGGTTAGTTATATCCCTGCCAGCTTTGGGTGTTAAATGCCCTAAGACTTCCCCTAGCTTGGCTGAGCGTTTGTTGGCATTCAGTAAGCCTTGGGTCCATGCTGCCATGGCTTCGGGTAAGCTTAATAAACGTAGGGTATGACCGGTTGGTGCGGTATCAAAAATCACTAAGTCGTATTCTGCTAAGCCAAGCTCTATCGTTTGCGCAATACGTTCGAGTAGTGCGGCTTCTTGTGCCCCTGGTGATTGCCGAGTTAAGCGCATCTGTCGTTCAATCTCGCCGAACATTTCTGGGCGTGTATAGCGTTTTAACTGGGCTGTCACTCTGGCCAGATGCTGTTCAACTTCCTGATCTGGGTCTAGTTCCAGCACATCCAGATTGGCAGCCAAACGGGTGATCTTGTCGCCAATTTTGGTTTGGCCAAAAGCATCCGCTAAGCTATGCGCTGGATCGGTGGATACCAGTAATACCTTTTTATCACGCTGTGCAGCCAATACGGCTAAGGCAGCTGAAACGGTGGTTTTACCCACACCACCTTTACCACCAATCAGCACAACACGTTTGTCAGTTAACAGCATTTAAAATTATCCAAAGGAGAGTGCTCCATGCCCATCCGCTGGTGCCAATCGTGAAATCGCTCCAGTAACAGTGGCTGTAGCTCTAGGGTATAGTAGCTGGCAGGATTCGGTACGCCCATCATTTCTGAAAAGATGAGTAGCATAAAGAGATCATCTTGCTCACGTTGCGCCCTAGCGATAGCCGATCGATAGGGCGCATTGTAAACTTCTTCAACATAAAAGTTGGCCTGGCGAAACCAGGCCTTAATCGCGTCTATTTTCATGCTTTGTTAGCAGCAGTCTTATTAGCTTTGATTTGTTTGGTTAACGCTGAGCCTGATTCTAGGATGACCAGAATGGCAGCGCTCAAAATAATAATATCCAGTGTAAACAAGAACCAATCGCCTTTATCGTAGAAGCTTTTTAACTGAATTAACAAACCAAGGGTAGTCATAGTTAACAAGAACAGCAAAGGCGCTAAGGTATACCACATGGGGCGGCCAAGTTTTACCAGCATGACGGTAATAACCAGTAAGGTTAAACCGGCCAATAACTGATTGGTGGTACCAAATAAAGGCCAAATCAGCATACCGCCGTCGCCACCACTGCCAGCACCAAAGGCTAGCAATAAACAGGAGCCAACTGCCAGTAAGGTAGCCGGTGCAGCTTTTTGCATCCCCCCTATGTTATATATGCTGCCCCATTCTTGGAAAATATAGCGTTGCAACCGTAAGCCGGTATCCATCGTTGTGCCGGCAAACAGCACTACCATGACGGTGAGTAAGGTTTGTGATAATACGGCATCTAAACCAATACCTTCTTGCAGGATATTCGCACCGCCGCGGATAAAGGCGCCGACACTACCTTGCCCAAAGCTATGGTAAATCGCTTGCCAATCCGCCAGGGTGGCAAAACCGGCTGTTGCCGCGATAATAGCCGCAAGGGCTAAGGAACCTTCACCAATGGCACCGAAATAGCCAACAAAGCGTACATCGGGTTCTTTATCCAGTTGTTTAGACGTTGTACCGCTAGAAACCAAGCCATGGAAACCGGAAATGGCGCCACAGGCAATGGTGACAAACAACAGCGGAATGAGTGAAGGCGTGCCTTCAGGAACGTCAGTGTTAAAGGCAGGAGCCACCACATCAGGCATAGCGAATAACACTGCGCCATACAATAAACCCAAGCCGATAAAGAGCTGAATACCGTTGATGTAGTCACGAGGTTGTAATAATGCCCATACGGGTAATAAGGAAGCGATTGCCGCATAAACAAATAACAACACGATCCATGTTTGGCGATCGCTTAAGCCAATAGCGGTTTCCGCAGGCAGTGCCAGTGGCAGCATCGGACCGACATAAATCATGGCATATAATGCCACTACACCTATCACTGTGACCATTAACAAGCCAATCAGCTTGCGGTAAATCAGTTGACCAATGATTAAGGCTACTACGATAGCACCCCAAACGGGGACAGTAGCACTCGGGAAGTTAATGAGCTGACCGGCAATAACTACAGCAAACACCGCGTTTACCATCAGCAAAACCAGGAAGATAACAATCATAAAAATACTACGGGCGCGGTTACCAACGATATCACCCGTTAGTGCACCGATAGATTTTGCTTTATTGCGGCTACTGGCCCAAATGGCGCCAGCATCATGCACACCCGCAAAAAAGATGGTGCCAAAAACCACCCATAAAAAGGCAGGAACCCAACCCCATATTACCGCGATCGCGGGGCCAATAATGGGTGCAGCCCCTGCTACAGAAGTAAAGTGGTGACCCCAAAGGATATATTTATTGGTTGGGACATAGTCGATACCATCTTGCATCTCATGAGCAGGAGTGCGGAAATGGGGATCGACTTTAAAAATTTTTTCACAAATAAATTTTGAATAAACAAAATAGCCAAGCGCCATAGCGCCTAGGCCCATCAACATTAGAAAAACAGCATTCATGCTACCGCCTCTTAGTGGGTGTTAAATCCAACTGAGCATGGTACAGCATTGGCTTTACGTCAAATATGCGACTAAAGTCGAGTGTTGTATTTTTTAAGGTTTTTTTGTTACATAGATCAGCGTTTTTGTAACCATTTTCCTTCAATCAAAATATAGTGGCCACGTTGAGTGCGCTCTAATGCTTTTTGTCCTGCCATGGCTTCGACATCCGTGACTGCTATGTTATTTTCTTTGGCTAAACGCGCGTATTCAGCACGACGAGCTTCGTTAATCAATCTAGCAATATTTTCGGCTTGCGGTGTGTTTTGTACGATACCGAGATAGCCATTTGGCTGTTCACCCACTAAGCCATCGGTTTTTGCGCTCGGTAGCGCTGTCATCGCTTGTTGTAAATTCATGGCAAATGCCGGTAAGCTGATGGCAAATACGGCACTTAACCAGAGGGTTTTAAAGGCCGTGCTTTTAACAAAATTGCGTAATATAGTCATGGTTGATTCCTTAAAATAAGCCACTGGCGTCACTAAATAATTCATCTAATTGTTTATCTACTCGAATAAAAATTTCGTGTTGGATTTTTACATTTAAGTTGATATTGATTGGCTCATTCGATAAGGCAACTTCCACTTTAGGCGCGCAAGCGCTAAGCGAAAATAGCAAGCTAAGCGCCACTAGCGCAGTTTTTTTCATGGCTTCTCTCCCGCAGCGGCTTTCGCTGCTTGTTGTCGTTGGATATGCTGTTGGACACGTTTAGTTAGGGTATCGTTCAGTTTATTCGCCAATTGCAGGCTGGCGAGCATGGCAGGTATATCTTCTTCTAGATTCACATTCAAGTTAATGGCACGACCTTGTTGCAATGCGGGGTTGGCCCCTTGTAACTGTAGAGCTAACAGCAATTTTCCCTCGCCGCTGTAACTGATATCTGCACTGAGTACCTTAAAATGAAAATCGGCTAAGGCGTCAAACACCAGCTGCAAATTCGGATTCGTCTGCCCTGTTGCAGCCGATGCTGGCCGATATTGTAGCTGACCACCGGGCTGTTCAGCAGCTAACTTGCCTTGCACAACATTGAATTGATTATTTTTTATAACTAGCGGGATTTGGCCGCTTATTTTACCTTTGGCACTCAGATCCGTAGTGGGATGCTGGCGCAACAACTCGGTTAAATCGAGCTGATTAACCTGCAGCAAGACCTTGTGTTCCGCTTCGCTTAAATCGAGTAGTTGCGGCGCGACAACCAATTCGCCTTGCATAAAACGCAGGCGCATATCGTGTAATTGCAGTTTGCCTTTGCTAAGCTGTTGCCAAGGTGCGGTATAGTCGGTGTTTAACTGTAGCGGACCCATTTGCAGGCCATGATTGAGTTCGTTCAGTTGCAGTGTTGGCACGGCAACTTTGAGCTCGGCATTTTGTAAACTCACATTGATCTGGCTGCTTAAGCCAGAAAACAAGGTACGGTCAAACAGACCAGCTAATTCGCGCACTTGCAGCGTCGCGTTGGCGGTCAGTTGCTCTGACTGATAGCTTAGTTGGCCACCAGCAGACAGACGGCCGCGATTAACCGCGAGTAATTCCGGCCATAATTGCAGGGTGGCTTGTAGCGGATTCCCAGCCAGTAAAAAAATATCGGCCAGTTGCCAGTTAAGCGTAAAGTGATGGGGGGCTTGCCATTGTAACTGCTGTGGGATCACTAAACCGCTAGCATTACTAAGCTCGCCGGTTAATGCCAGCTGCTGTAGCGACCCCGTTAGTTCTGCCTGCCAGTGCCAATCTTGGGTGTTAAGCGCCGACTGTTGCAGCGCGGTTATGGCAAGCTTTGGCTCGCTATGTAGCGTGATAGGCCGGTTAGCTGTTTGAGCAAAGTGGGTATTATTCAGTTGCAGTTGTACGTCACCCTCTGCTGCAGCATGCTGTAAAAAAGCACTGATTTGTGTGTGATCCGCCAATGTTAATTGCCATTGTTCTGCTTGCCAAAAGCCGCTGAATTGGCTTTGCCAGTTAACCTGCTTTAGCGTTAATCCCTTGCTGCGACTTTTAAGTTGCCCAATGGCTACCTGCATGTCGGCGTGCTGTAATGTTAGACTTAGGTCTGGTTGTAGCTTAAGTTGACCTTCGCCATGTAATTCGAGCACTAAAGGTGCTGCTGAGTTTATCTGAAAGTTAAAGGATAACGCCTGTAATTGATCCCAGCTTTTTTGCACCTTTTGTCCATCAGTTGTTAGCTCAGCGCTAGGCTGCTGCGTAAGAGGCTGTTGCACACTTTGTAGTTGGATCTTAAGCGGTGCTAAAGGCGTTGCAAATAGCTGAGCATAAGGTTCGCTAAGTTCAGGCAGGTTGCTTACATAGTCTGAAAGTTCCAGATCTGCAGCGAATTGCCATTGGGTGACGACTGAGTTATGTAGGATAAGTTCTGAGCTGATGTCACCTTGTAACCAACCTACACCCGGAATGATAAAGGGATCTTGCGCGCGAGCAAGCAATTGCAGCTTGGCGTCGCTGACATTCAGTGGTATTAAACCCTGCGTTGGCGCATCAGCGGGGAGGGGCCAGTCTGCTGCGGCATACAGTTGCAACGGTTGTTTAAATTGCGCTAACCAGGCCGCTGGTAAGGTTAATTGGAAATCCGCGAAAAGTGCCAACAGTGCAGGCGAGGGGGGAGAAACCGCCAAAGCGAGGGTGGTGCTAGCCTGATGTTGTTGATTAAGTTGATGTTTTAAACTCAGCGCCAGTTGTTGCTCCAGTTGAAGACTGACTTGCAAAGCCTTATTGCCGTTGTGTTGCTCGATGTCAACATCTACAGCAAGATGAAGTGGGTGTTGTTTGCTGCTTAATACCGCTTTTGCTCGCCATTGTTCATGTGTGATGGCAGTTAATTCTGCCTTAGCTTGGAATTGACAGCTTTGCTTGGCACATGGCAGCGTAAGGTTAACTTCAGCAAGTCTAAGCTTTGGTGCAAGCCAACTGGGTAATTGCCAACTGGCGGGGATACTTAGCGCTGTATTAGGCGTGTCGGTGACTGATGGGGTGTTATAGAGTGTTAGATCCGCCTTTTGCAGCACGAGTTGCTCTGGCTGTAACCGCAACAGGCCTTGCCAAGTCCAATTAACTGCAAGGGATGTTAGATAGACGTTAAGCTGAAAGTCAGGTTGCGTAAGGGTAAACTGGAGTTTATCCAGCGTCAGTTGGTGCCAAGAAAGCGAGTGCAGTTGTACTGACCAGTGACTTATCCCAGCACGTTTTAGCTGCGACTGCCCATAAAACCAAGCCGCCATCAAGATCAGGCTGAAACTGAGCAAAATGAGCAGTAGCGCTTTAATTAACTGACGCATCATAGTTCCCTTGCTGATACTAACCGTTGTCCCCGTGCTATGTGCTTGCCACTATAACAGTTATTGGCGTTTGCACCGTTAGTTTGCCTTTGTACTAATTAACGCACGTTTGCATTAATTAGTTCGCGTTTGCACGAGGGGTTAAGTGTGGTTTACCTTAGCTGAATTGAGTCTGAATTGTTACCTAGATTAACTTGGCTGAAGAGGGTGACCGCAACCAACGCCGATACTCAGTCAGCGTTGGTTTTAGGTCTTACTAACAACTCATTAAATTTAATTTCGTTGATCGGCAGAGGCATCACGAATAGCACGGAATTCGTTGCCTTGATACCAATTTGGCCAAACACGGCTGTTAGCCAATTCGTTACCTACACGGAAGTATAGGAACAAGTCTTGTTGTGCTCCGCGCAGATCCCAGTTGTCGTCCCACTCATCTGC
>CAZNXI010000086.1:0-12166 GCA_964577005.1 uncultured Rheinheimera sp. | reverse complement strand
GGCAATTAGCGCCTGCGATCCGCGCTGAGCTACCTGAATATTTTGTGGAAAAAGCTGATTTGGAAATAGATCAGATAACAACCTAAATTTACAGCTTTTTACATAGCAGAATTTGTTAGGTTAGCTACAATATTAATATAAATACTGCCGTGGCGGGTAACACCTTGTCTGAAAAGCAACATAATATTAAGCATTTATTGGCACAAATAAAAACAGATTTCTTATTTAGCCTTTCAACACGTTGTTATGATCTGGAAAACTTAGTGATGCAGTTAGTCAAGGCAGATCGTCACTGTAGCCAGTTTCAAGAGATCTATCGCATTGTACACAGCCTTAAAGGCGCAGGGGGCACTCATGGTGTCCCTTTAATAACGGCTATTTGCCATCATTTTGAAGATCTCTTACAAAGTGAGTTATCCGTTACAAGTGAAGCATTTATCAGTAAAGCACTTTACTTGATCGATCTTTTACATGAGGTAAGCAAAATCACGCCAGATAGCGAGCTTACCGCTATACAGTTGCTGACTGATAAGTTTAATAATCTTTGTCATGATACGGGAAATAAACAGCCGGTCGTCTTAATTTTAGAGACCTCGCGCACAGTGGTTTTACTTTTACAGGCTATGCTTAGTGAATTTAACCTCAATGCGGTCTGTATGACCGATAGCTTGTTTGCACTGCAGCGGATGTTAACGGAGCGTTTTGATATGATTATCTTATCGCAGGAAACACCTATGCTAAGCGGTACAGCAATAATTAATGCACTGCAAAGCAACCAAGGTATCAATAAGGATAGCTTCTTTCTATTACTCACCAGCAATGCTGAATTAAACAGTAAAGCGCTGCCTAATACTCAGATTGTCGATCGTTCCAGCGCTTTTACAGCTAGCCTTACCCCAGCGATTTTAAAAGTGTTAGAGGCAAAAAAGTCTGGCAGTGCGCATCTTGCCCAAGAGTAATGATGCCCCTAGTACATTGAATAAGGTTGTAGTTATGTCAGATTGGTCTGAACAAGCGTTTTTGCAGAAAATCGGTCCTTTAGCGGCTATTGCGCCAGAGCTATTAAAAGTATTTCAAGATTCCTTAGCAGAAAAGATGACACAGTTACAGTCAACAGCAATACTGCAAGAATCACAGCACGTTTTTACTATTGCCCATAGTATTAAAGGTAGTGCTGGCCAGGTCTGTTGTAGCACACTTGCTAAATATGCATCATCGCTAGAGAGCGCTGCTCAAAAAGGACTATCTGCTGAGATTGCAACTGCCGCAGCGCTTTTGTTAGCGCAAGCAGACGTTGATCTGCGTTTAATTCGGGCATTTTTAGCTAAAACGGGGTAGTTATGAGCCATATACAGTTGTTAGATACACTACCTGGTATGGTTTTTATACTGCGCCAAGCCTCAGATAAAGGTTTTACTTTCGAGTATTGTTCAAAGGGTGTGGAAGCCCTGTATGCGTTACATTCAGAGGCATTAGTTAAGAACAGCGACTTGTTTTTTTTGTGTTTTGCACCAGAACAGCGTATAGCTCTTGAAGAATCACTACAATTTTGTGCGGCTGAACAATTAGATTGCCAAATAAGCTTAGAGTACCTCACGGAAAATCAACTAAGACACCATTACTTTTATGCCAAGCCTGAAGTTATTTCAGAGCATGTTATTCGATGGCATGGCCAGATTATTGATAGAACCACTATACAAAGTGAGCAAATTAGTCAATTACATAATGAACGTTTACTGACCTCCTTGTTTGAGCTTTCCCCACTGGGCATTGGTTTAATAGCTTTAGACACTAATCGCTTTATCAAAACCAATACAGCGTTACAGCGTATCTTGCAGCGAACAGACAGCGAGTTGCAAACGCTTACTTTAGATGCATTAATTGCAGAGCATGATGCCTCCGAATTGCAGCGCCAATGGTTAATTTTGCAATACCAACAACATTTTGAACCGCATGAGGTGCAATACCAGCTCGCTGATGGTGGTTTTTGCGATGTTTTAATTAATGGGCTGCGGATCGAAGATGAATATGCCAATGCTTTATTATGGATAATTGTTGAAGACATTACCGAGCGGAAAGTTACTGAGCGTCAACTCCTCATTGAAAAAGATCGCGCAGAAGCTGCCGCCAATGCGAAATCGCATTTTTTGGCTAGCATGAGCCACGAGATTAGAACACCATTAAATGGGGTTTTAGGTATGCTGGATATTTTAATGCAAAGTCAGCTCAGCCATGAACAGCATCGGCAAATCGATATCGCCAAAAATAGTGGGCAAACGTTATTAACCTTATTAAATGATATTTTAGATTTTTCGAAAATTGATGCAGGAAAGTTAGAGCTAGATATAGATAATGTTGATCTGCGTCACATGGTGCAACAGCTAGCGCAACCATTTGAATATTTGGCTAAAAATAAAGGCTTATCTTTTAATCTTACTGTCGAATCTGATCGTGAAGGTGCATGGGTAAAAGCGGATGTAACACGCTTACGGCAAATCATAAACAATTTGTTGTCTAACGCACTGAAATTCACAGCCAAAGGTGCAATTTCTTTAACGGCTAAGTGTTTGCATCAAAATGATCATGTCATTTTTACAGTTGACGTGACTGATTCAGGTATCGGTTTAAGTGCAGGTCAATGCGAATGGTTATTTCAGCCTTTTTATCAAGCAGATGCCTCTACAACTAAAGCTTATGGAGGTACAGGTTTAGGTTTGGCAATTTGTCATCGCCTGATCCAGATGATGGGGGGGGGCATTAGCGTAACGAGCCAACCGGATCAAGGCGCAACCTTTAGTTTGTGGCTCAGCTTTTCCCCTGGTAATGCAGTTCAGCAACACGTTGAAACGGCCACTTTGCTCGTAAACATCCATTGGCCAGAGCAACTCAGGATCTTGTTGGTAGATGACAATAGTATCAACTGTGAAGTAGTTAAGTTAATGTTGTTTAATATGGGGTTGCCAGTAGCTTTGGCTGAACATGGTAAACAAGCCATTGACACTCTGTTGCAACAGCCCGCAGCAGATCCTTTTCAGCTAATTATAATGGATTGCATGATGCCAATTATGGATGGCTACCAAGCAACAGCGGCCATTCGTCAAGGTGCCGCTGGCGAACCTTATCGCGATATTCCTATTCTTGCTTTAACCGCGAATGCTTTAACAGGCGACAAAGAAAGATGCCTTGCTGCAGGGATGACGGGTTATTTAAGTAAGCCTGTAACACAACAGAGTTTGGCAAAGGGCATGGCTGAAGTCTTGCAAATATTGCCATTAATTAGCGTACAACAGGATGATAGTCAGCTTGCTGCGAATATTACCGATGCTGGTTTATTCGAGCCAACCCAAGACAGCAGTATATACTGGGATAAGTTGGCATTTTTAAAAAGTCTTGGGCAAATGGTTGAGATGGAGCAACCCTTGGTCAAGGCTTTTGCGCAATCGTTAAGTCAAATTCATTTAGCAGTAGAACAGGCCATAGCAACGCAAAATATTCAAAGTATTGCCAGTATTAGTCACAGCCTTAAAGGCAGTGCTGCACAAATGTGTTGTTTTGTATTGGCCGACAGTGCCAAGAAAATAAACCTAAATGCTAAAGCGGCTGATTTAGACGGCATCATAAACGAATCAGCTTGTTTTTATCGCTTGCTAGAGGAGACTAGCCGCTGTCTTGTTCACTCATTAGCTGAAACAGCTAATGGCAGCAAGTAGAGATTAAGGTATATGGCTGAGTTAAAAATAAAACCTGAACAAATAAAAATAGGTTATGCCATAAAGCTACCTTGTAGTTGGCTTAAGCATCCTTTTATGTCAGCGAGCATGCTGGTTGAAAATAGCCAACAAATTGCAATTATCCTGAGTCTGAAATTAGACTTTGTATTCTTTTATCCTGAAAAGTCTCAATTAAAATCAGTTAAGCCGCAAGAAAACGAGACTCAAACCCAAGATGCAAGTATTGAACAGCAGCAGGTTATTAAAGAAACAGAACGCTTACGTCATGAAAAACAACAGCGGATAGCCGCAGCTACAGCACATAGAGCGGCTATCCAGCGTACTGAGAAAGCCTTTATCAATACTCTGGCTGACGTTAAAGCAACCATGCAAATGCTGATGAGTCGACCGCTAAATGCCATAGAAGATGCGCAGGGTATTATCAAAAATATGAGTGAGACGATTTTAGGTGCTGACTCCTTGTTTATTCATCTCATGTCGAACGGTAAAAAAGAAGAACAAAACTTTTATTTTCATAGTTTAAATGTATCGGTGCTAAGTATGTTATTAGCTGAAAAGCTAAACTACTCGGCATTAGAGGTTGAAACGGTAGGTATCGGTGCGCTTTTTCATGATGTAGGTAAAGTGAAGGTTCCTAGCCAGATCCTGCGTAAAAAGCCCCCGCTTACTGGTCCTGAGTTAAACGTATTAAAAATGCACCCTCGCTATGGTATAGAATTGGTCAATCTGACTGGCGTCTTCCCTGAAGATGCAAAAGTGATTATTGAGCAGCATCATGAATATGCAGATGGTAGTGGATATCCACTTGGCTTAACGGCTAAATCAATTAATAAGCTAAGTGCTTTAGTGTGTATTGTTAACGAGTTTGACAATCTTTGTCATCCGTTAGATCCTTCCAAGGCACGTTCGCCACATCATGCCTTATCTTTTATGTTTACTCATATGAAAGGTAAGTTTGTTCCTGAAATTCTCGCCAGTTTTATCAAGTTAATGGGGATATATCCTCCCGGTACCATTGTACATTTATCTGATGGCAGCATAGGGATTGTGATGTCGGCAAGCCATGATGATCTGACCAAACCCGAAGTATTGCTCTACAACAATGAGATCCCACGTTTAGAAGCGCCGGTGCAGCAATTAACCTCTGACTTTAAAATAACAAAAGTGGCAGTAACGACAGAGCTTGCTCCGGAAGTTGTGCAATATTTAAACCCACGAGCACAGACAGATTATTATTTTGATTCAAAAAAATAGTGTAGGAATTCTCAAAAATTTTTAATTTAAGCTATCTTCAAAATAGATTAAATTAAAAAGGAAGCAAAGATGTTATTAACTTGCTTAGATACCTCTGATTTTTCGGCTTTTTGTCACGCACTTCTGGATTTTGAACAGCAACCCTCAGTGAGTTCTGTACTGATCTTATTACCTGAAGGTAATGCGTGGTCTAAATCCGATTTAGACAAGCCACTAAAAGCTTTTAGTAAGTCACTTATCGGTGGGGTTTTTCCGCAAATTATTAATCAGCATCAGTGCCAAACAACGGGCGCTATTTTGGTTGGTTTAACAGCAGAGCTGCATATTCGAACCTTGCCATTAGGGAGTGAGCAAGGTACCGATATTTCTGCGTTGTTGGAACAGCATTATCCTGATGAATACAACAATAAGACCTTATTTGTCTTTACGGATGGTTTAGCCCAAGGTTGTGCAATTTTAATCGAAGAGTTGTTTAACCATTTTGGCTTAAACATAAATTTTATCGGTGGAGGCGCAGGTTCTTTATCACTGCAACAAAGTCCATGCGTAATTAGTAACGCTGGTTTGCAGCAAGATGTCGCAATACTCGGGTTAATGACGCAAGCAACTGGGGTGGGCGTTGCACATGGCTGGCAGCCAATAACCGAAGCTTATCGTGTTACCGAGTCTAAGGGGAATGCCATTATTAGTTTAAACTGGCAACCCGCTTTCGATGTGTATCAAGAGGTGATTCAGCAGCATAGTCAACTGAGTATTACAGAAGAGAATTTCTTTGGCATAGCAAAAGCGTATCCATTCGGTATTACAAAGGTGAATGCTGAATTGGTGGTACGAGATCCTATCATTACCCAAAACAAGCAATTGATTTGTGTGGGTGACGTACCACAAGGAAGTTTTGTGCACATTTTAACCGGTGACTTGGCGTCTTTGCCTGCCGCCGCCGCAGATGCGAAAAATAAAGCATTAGCCAGTTTGCCTGAGCAATCACCAATCAAATGGCAATTATTTATCGATTGTATTTCTCGAGTCCTCTTTATGGAACAGCAATTTGATCGAGAACTTACCAACGTCAGTATTGCACAGGTTCCTATGGTAGGCGCCCTAACATTAGGTGAGATTGCAAATAATGGTCAGGATTATTTAGAGTTTTATAATAAAACGGCTGTTGTGGCGTTGTTTCCGGAGCGCTAAGGATGCCAGAGCAGTTGCAGGAACAATGGCGTGACATCTTGTTAGAGCTGCTTTTATCAATAGGGCACGAGTTAAGCCTCGATAAACAATTTAAACAATTTCTGCCAGTGTTACTCCGTAAACTTGCCTGTAAAGCCGTTGCTGTATTTGAAATCGATCCTATTTTTTATCAGGATTACGTGTTAGTCAAAGAACTACCCCGTAATTCAGGTTTAGCGCACTATACTGAAACACTCGTTGACTTCGGCCAAGCTAATGGCCAAGAGATTGCTGAAGTGGATAGCGGCAAAGTATATGCCTATACCCTAAGCGGGTATGGCGTCTTGCTTTTAAAACACAACGATTTACCAAGTATTTTCCAGTATGAGTTACGTCAACTTTGTGAGCATTTTAGTTATCGTTTACGTGCCTGTTTGCAACATCAGAAACTACAACAATCGCAACAAGAGTTAGACCGCTTTTTTGAATTATCCGACAACCTCATGTGCATAATTAATGCTTCTGGTAACTTTATTAAGGTTAACCCTGCATTTTTAGAAAAACTACATTTTACCCTAGATGATTTCTATACATCCCCCTTTATTGCATTTTTGCACCCTGATGATTTACTAAGCTCAGAGCAGGCATTAAATCAGTTGCTTGTGGAGCATAGCGTGACGTTTAAAAGTCGTTTTCGTCAAGCATCGGGGAGCTATTTAGATCTTGCTTGGGATTTAGCTCGTGATCCCGTCACGGGCAATCTTTATGCAACCGCTATGGATATTTCGCAGCAGGTTGCCATTGAGGAGAAATTATTATTAGCTAAAGAATCGGCTGAACAAACAGCTGCCGCAAAGGCTGCGTTTTTAGCCAATATGAGTCATGAAATTCGTACACCACTCAATGGGGTTATTGGGATGTTGGATATTGTTGTGCAGCAGCCTTTAGCACCAGAGATCAAACAACAAATCCAAACAGCAATGAATAGTGGTAAAAATCTATTAGCCATAGTCAATGATGTGTTGGACTTCTCTAAAATGAGCGCAGGTAAGCTAAGCCTGGAGTTGATTGATTTTAACCTTTATAAACTTATGCAGGAAATTCTCGACTCATTTCGTTATTTAGCCACGCAGAAACAATTGTCTCTTACTTTTGAAGGCAACTTAGACGAGCAATGTTGGCTCAAAGGTGATCCTTTAAGGCTCAAACAGGTGATCACAAACTTATTGGGTAACGCGTTAAAATTTACTACACAAGGTGGAGTAACCCTTAAAGCGGTATTGCTCGCCCAAGAGATCGACAATCTGCTTTGTGTACAAGTCAAAGACACCGGTATTGGTCTTAATACACAGCAGCAAGCGCATTTATTCCAAGCGTTTACGCAAGCAGATGTCTCGACGACTCGCCATTTTGGCGGAACAGGACTTGGGCTGACAATATGCCAGGAATTGATAAACCTGATGGCAGGGGAAATCAGTGTCCAAAGTAGGCTAGGAGAGGGAAGTACTTTTGAAATTAGGTTGCGGTTAGCTACTGGTACGCCACAACAAGCGTTATCAACAGTGTTAGTTGTTCCCCAAAAAATAGATCTCAAGGGATTGAAAATATTACTGGTCGAAGATAACGAGGTTAATCGCCATATTACAAAAACCTACTTGGCAAAGTGGGGCTGCGAAATTGTATTTGCTGAAAATGGCCTAGAAGCCATAGCAAAGCTAAAATTGCCCGAAAATGTCGATATTAGGTTAGTCCTAATGGACTGCTTAATGCCTAAAATGGATGGTTACGCAGCCACATTAAAGATCCGTCAAGGCGAGGCAGGCGCTAGCTGGCAACAACTTCCAATTTTAGCGCTAACAGCTAATGCCATGGCTGAAGACAGGCAGCGCTGTATTACAGCGGGAATGGATGACTATCTAGCAAAGCCTTTTAATCAGTCTGATTTGTATGCTGCAATGACAAGTCTGTTAAACCAAGGTTCGAAGTCGGCCCCCCATCATGCAGATATGTCTATACAAACAAAAACGGCCAATGTTGCAGAGTCTTCCCATCAGCACTTCAGTGATCCTGACGTCTCAGAAATATGGCACAAGGATACTTGCTATAAAAACTTTTCTGGCATGACACAACTTGCTGATGAACTGATCATTTTGTTTGTAGAGCAACTTCCTATTACCTTAATACAAGTAGAGCAAGCTTGGCTGACAACAGATTACGCCAATTTACGTTTATTAAGCCACAGCCTGAAAAGCTCTTCACTGCAACTAGGCTTACTTGCGCTGGGAGAGGCTGCCAAGCAACTTGAGATGACATTGCGTGAAAATAAGGTTGAAAGTTTAGCGCCATATTATTTACAACTCGTCAGAAATGCTGAGTTAAGCCTTATTGCCCTAAAAAAATAACCTCTTACTACTTGAATTAGTCCAGCGCTTCAACTAAACCTAGTGAATATGAAGAATGATAACTGCTTGTTGCTGTACAAATTTTACTCTAATTAATGCTTATATAATGAGTAGTATGATGACAATAATTAGCCCACCACAGCTGTTAAAAGTGTTGATTGTAGAAGACGATTTTGTATTCAACGCTTTTTATAAGAATTTTTTACAATTAAAGGGTGCTGAGGTAGTCAGTTGTTTAAATTTGGCAGAGTCTAGAAAAATCATACAACAAGCTTGTTTTAATTTTGATGTTGTTATTCTTGATAATCAACTGACTGACGGCGAGGGTATCTCGTTACTGCCTGAGCTTAAGGCCTTAAACACGGTTGCAGCGGTCATAATGGCCAGTGGTAACGATGATCCAGAATTCTTTTTAAATGCCTTTAATGCCGGGATCCATGATTACATTGTTAAGCCCGTCAACTTAGATCTGATGTGGATTAAAATTCTGAATGCCGTAGCGCAGCGCCGATTAAAACAGCTTGCCGATGAACAGCGTTTAAAACTTGAAAGTTGGGTTGAAAACGAACGTCATCAACAAAACCTTGCCCGGCATTTGTTTGAAAGCATGTTTTATGATCTGAATCAGAAAAATAAGGCTATTTTTGCTTGGGTCAAATCGCACGATCTGTTCAGTGGCGACGCCGTATTGCGCTGCCAAGGTGCAGACGGCAGCTGGTATTTTATGCTAGCGGATGCCATGGGTCATGGCTTAGCACCTGCCATATCACTGATGCCCATGTTACAAAAGTTCCAACAATTAGCCTTAAAGGCTATTCCCCTTTCTAATATTGTTTTTGAAATTAACGAGGTACTGAACCGACTATTACCCGATGATCGTTTTGTTGCAGGGATCTTAATGCGCATAACGCCATGGAAAAATGAGGTGGAAATTTGGAATGGCGGCATGCCTGACGTGGTATGTTTAGATAAATCAGGCAGTGTTTTATCTAAAGTCAGCTCTTCTCATATGGCTTTAGGTATTCTAAACAGTACCCAAGTTACAGTGATATTACGGACGATTAACTTAACTGAGATTGCCTATATTTATTTTCATAGTGATGGTCTAACGGAAACGGCGCTTGCTGATAATAGTTACATTGAAGCGGATCAAATCGCCCAATTAATTAGTTTTAATGCAGAAAAACCACTTAGTAAAATTGTAGATATTTTTCAATGCATTAAAGCAGATGATGACATAAGTCTTTGTTTGATTGATGTCAAAGCCTTGCTAACTATTTTAGATGAAGATACTGTTTTTAAGCCTGAAACTGGTGGTCTTCTAGCTGAGTTTACTTTACGTGGCAAAGCCTTAACGCAAACAGATTTGCCCTCACGCGCCGTGGATATATTAAGAGCACAGCATCTGCCTTTACCTGCATTACAGCGTTTATTTACGGTATTAACGGAATTGTTTATCAATGCACTTGAGCATGGGGTATTGCAATTAGACAGTGATTTAAAGGCTGAGCCAGAAGGATTTTTAAAATATTACGAAGAAAAGGAACGACGTTTGTTAAACATATCTGAGAACCATTATATAAATTTAAAACTTAATTGGTCGGCAAGTGACCACAAATTATCCGCGCAAATAAGTGATAGTGGTAATGGTTTTGCTAAGCAGCCAACTCGTGACGGGCAAAGTACTAATCCTTATGGCCGAGGGCTTGCTCTAATAGACCAATTAACGAACCAGTTTGAAATTATTGCACCAGGTAGTTGTTATAGGTTTGAGATGCTATTACAGGAATCTCTTTCTCACTGAACCATAAGCCTTAAATTTTTTGAGGAACTGCTGTGTCTGACTTAATTGCAAAGAAATACATTTTAGTTATAGGTTTTATACTGGCACTGCTGGTTCAGTGGATCACTGGTTGGGGATATATTGCAATTATTATTGTGCTAATTTCTGCCATTGTGAGCCAGCTTAATCAGCAACGCGTTAAAACAGAACAAGCAGCGGAGGCATTGGCTCCAATAAACGAAGAATTGAATCAAGCAAAGCAAGCCTATAAACAGCTTTTACATGAAATTGATGAATTGATGCTGGAATGCCGAGACAGTGTTTTAGCTATTAATGCTACTCAAAATGATGCTGTCGAAACCCTAACGCAATCCTTTACCAATTTAAAAGGCCTGACAGAATTTCAAAGCCAGGAAATCTTAAAATTAATACAGTCTGACAAAACCAACTCTGGCAAAACCTGGATGGAAGAGTTTGCCGGTAATACGGCTGTCACTTTGGATAAATTCGTAGAAACCACCATAAATATGTCCGCTTCATCAATGGACCTGGTAGAGCAGGTTGACAAAATTAATAGCTCTGTCCCCGATGTATTAAAAGCCTTAAAAGATATTGATCAAATTGCCTCGCAAACCAACTTATTGGCGCTAAATGCTGCAATTGAAGCTGCTCGGGCGGGTGAGGCTGGACGTGGTTTTGCGGTAGTTGCTGATGAGGTTCGTTCCCTGTCCAATCGTTCTGCTGGTTTTAGCGATCAGATTCAAAAACGTTTAAAAAATATGGCCGAGCAAATTCAAAGCCTAACTAAAGACATTGGGCATGTAGCCTCGCAAGATGTTAGCTATGTCATGGACGCGAAAAAAGATGTGCAAGTTGCTATGTCGCAGTTAGTTACCAAAGCTACGCAAGACAAAATTCATACCCAGCATCTATCCAATAATACCGAAGCGTTACAGCAAGCCTTATATGATGCTATTCGTGGTTTGCAATTTGGCGATATTAACTCACAGCATCTGGTTTATGCAGCAGAAAACTTAGGCTTTATTCAGGCTCATTTAAACGGACTAAAAAGCAGTGAAGTGGTCCATGTTAATGCCAATTTACATAAAAAATTACAAGAAATGCGTGAGTATCGCGAAAAAAGGTTAAATCCTGTTTCTGCCAATTCAGTAGAGGGTGGTGATATTGATTTTTTCTAAATTTTTAAGGAAACACTATGTCTGAACAAGCCAGCATCCGGCTTCCAGAGCGGTTCGACTTTGGATACCACAAACATTTTAACAATGAATATGAACCCTATTTACAGGATAACTCGCTGCGTGAGTTAAACGTAGACTTTAGTCAGGTGCAATATTTAGATAGCTCTGCACTTGGTATGCTAGTGCTATTGGCGAAAAAATTTAATTGTAAAGGAGTAAGCTTAAATATTGTAGGCGCTAGAGGTACCGCGCTTGACATTATTCAAATGGCTAACCTCTCTAAGTTATTTACCATTCGATAATTTAATTTTGGCGGGAAGCCGCTTTTTATTGTGGATAAATGTATGACCAAACATATTTTAATTGTTGATGATTCAGCTTCAATCCGACAGATGGTTGAGGTGACGTTAAAATCAGCGAAGTATCAGGTGACTGCAGCAAAAGATGGTCAGGAAGCCTTTGAACTTTGCCAGAAAAACAAATATGACTTCGTATTAACTGATCAAAATATGCCACGAATGGATGGTTTAACCTTAATTAAATCGCTACGAGCTTTAGCTAATTATCGAACTACGCCTATTGTTGTGCTAACGACAGAGGCCAGTGATGATATGAAAGCCAAAGGGC
>CAZNXI010000085.1:0-12206 GCA_964577005.1 uncultured Rheinheimera sp. | reverse complement strand
GAAGACGTTAGCGGCAGTTAAAGCCTTAGAATATTGGCTTTATCATAAACCTGTGGGTATTGACTGCAATAACAAACCCAATGATCCCGCGAGCATCGCGCAGCTGCTGAAGCAATTGCCTGAACGGGTTTTTGCGGTAGGCCGTTTAGATAAAGATTCGCGTGGCATGTTGCTACTGACTAACGATGGCGCTTTTGCCCAGCGCCTGTTACATCCCAGCTATGCCCATCAAAAACGCTATCGCGTGACCTTAGATAAGCCGATACCTGCTGAGATCAGTCAGGCCTTTCGTGCTGGTATTCAGTGGCAAGTTGGCCCGCACCACTATCAAGCAAAGCCATGTACTGCACATCGTGTCGGCGAGCGGCAACTTGAGATCACCCTAACCGAAGGTCAACATCGGCAGATCCGCTATATGTGTCGTGCGCTGGGCTTTCAGGTGTTGGATTTGTGCCGCATTGCCATTGGCGGTGTTACCTTAGGTGAATTAGCCGCGGGCGACTATCGACCGCTCACTACAGCCGAATTAACCCAACTTTTTGTGTTGCAAGCGCCAGAGCCAACAGCATAACAGCAAGGTAACCAAGTACATAACCACAGAGCCTACCACGATCCCTGTCCAATTTGCCGCTTGCCAAAACGGCTGTAGGTAAAGCCCACCGCTACTCGCGCCCACATAATAAAACACCAGATAAAGCGCACTGGCGCTGGCTTTAGCCCGCGTGGCATGCTGGCTCACCCAACTGCTGGCAAGGGAGTGACATAAAAAGAAGCCAAAAGCACTGATAAAAAAGCCCGCTACAATAAGCCACAGAGATGGCAATAAGGTCACGGCTGAGCCGAGCATCATCACCACAATGCCCAACGCCATTGCGCCCGGTGTCGAGAGGCGTAGCGCAATACGACTGGACAATGCCGAACCTAAGGTGCCAGTAAGATAGGTAATAAACAGTAAGCCTATCAAGCTGCTGCTTAAGTTAAACGGCGTATCGGCCAAGACAAAACTGATATAAGTGTATTGGTTCAAAAACACTAAAAAATTTAAACCACCAATTAAATAGGTCAACAACAATAACGGTTGGCGTAAATGAAACCAGTTATCGGTTAAGGCCTGCTTTAAGCGAAAGGGCTTGGCTTGAAACTGGGTAGCAGCAGGTAAAAAGCGCCAGATAAAGTAGCAGCTTAGCACCCCTAATAAGGTCATTGGCCAAAATACCCACTGCCAATGCCCTAAATCGGCTAAGCCGCCTGCCAATAAACGCCCCGAAATGCCGCCCAGTGAATTGGCACTAATATAATAGCCAACAGCGGTGACCAGCGCAGGTTTAGCATATTCCTCCCCCATCCAAGCAATCGCAATTGCCGGTAAGCCGCCTAAAAAACAACCTTGTAGGGCGCGCCAAAATAACAAGCTGCTAAAACTCTCCACCCAGAGCAGCATAAAGGTGCTGACAGTCATCCCTATTAAGGTCAATAACAGTAATTTTTTTCGCCCCCAAGCATCAGACAACGAGGCATACACCAATAAGGATAAGCCTAAACAGAGGGTACCAATGGTATAGCTAGTACTCACAACGAGCGGTGATAAAGCAAACTGTCGACTGAGTTCGGGCAACAGTGGCTGCATTAAATGCAAATTAGCAAACACGGCCACAGCAGCAAAACACAGTGCGAATGCACTGCGATAAAACGCGGTAGATTTATAGTCAATCACACCGAAAACCTAAAAGTGTATTCCTACAGTTATTTTACCTGAAAGCGCTACTCTGTGCAGTAAAGCATAGTTAAAGTAATGCAATGTCAACTTGTGAGTGAATTTTGCGAAAGTCACTAAATAATAGAATGATCCATCCAATTAATTGCACTAGTTAAGCTAGCTAAGCGCCCTTATATCAGACAAGTGTTTTTAATGATCGCTCAAGGAATCGTATGCAAAACTTATTTTCGCCGCTGCAATTAGGCGCGGTTAGCTTAAAAAACCGTATTATCATGGCGCCGCTCACGCGTTGTCGTGCCACTACTGAGCATTATGCAACTGCGCTGATGGCAGAGCATTATGCCCAGCGCGCCAGTGCCGGGTTATTGATTGCCGAAGCCACCATGGTCAGTGCAGGCAACTCTGCCTTTTATCGTGAGCCGGGTATTTATTCTGCGGCGCATGCCAATGCATGGCGGCAGGTTACACAAGTGGTACACGCCAAAGACGGCAAAATATTCTTGCAACTATGGCATGGTGGTCGCGCTTGTCATCCGTATTTAAATAACGGCAAAGTGCCGGTATCTTCAAGTGGCAACGCCATTGATGGCTATACCCATACACCAGAAGGTAAACAAGCCTATACCGCACCACGGGTGCTGTCGACCGCTGAAGTCGCCGCTGTGGTCGCAGAGTTTCGCCAAGCGGCTATTTATGCCAAGCAAGCCGGCTTTGATGGGGTGGAAGTGCATGGCGCTAATGGCTATTTAATTGACCAATTTTTACGTGATGGTATCAATCAGCGTACCGATCGTTATGGTGGTAATATGGAGAACCGTGCGCGCTTTTTGCTAGAAGTCTTAGCCGCGGTGAGTGAGGTGTGGGGCAGCGATCGTGTTGGCTTACGCTTATCACCACTCAACAGCTTTAACAGTGGTAAAGACAGTAATCCACTAGCCTTGGTGCGTTACTTAGCTGAAGTGTTAAGCCCACTAAAGTTGGCTTACTTACACCTGATGCGGGCTGATTTTGCGGGTTTACAGCATGGCGATGTGGTGAGCGTGGCCCGAGCACACTATAAAGGCAACTTGATGGTAAATATGGGCTATTCGGCAGCCGAAGCCAATCAAGTGATTGGCCAACAGCAAGCTGACGCCGTTGCTTTTGGTAGTGCCTTTATTGCCAACCCTGACTTGGTAAGGCGTTTTCAAGAAAACCTGCCGCTAGCCAGCGCCGATCTGGCCACCTACTACAGCCACGACGCCCAAGGTTATACCGACTACCCCACTCACCCCTAACCGCTTCCGGTACCAGCTCTGACACCTGTGGATAACGCCTCGGCGTTACCCACAGTTTTTCTGCCGTCTCCGGTACCGACTCCGACACCTGTGCATAACTTAACCACATATTCAGCACCGTCTCCGACACCGGTGGATAAGTGGTGGCGGCTGGCTAGCTTGCAGTAAGTTAACGGCTCGGTTAGAGTGATCATTGCAAAATAACCACGCTGCGCACACTTACGCAAATAATAACGAGAAAAACCCTGTTATGTCTGAAACCACCTTGCGGGCTTTGCCCACTCCACCATCTGTCACGCGCTGGACAATCTTAATCTTTGTTAGTTTGGCGATGTTTGGTAATTACTATGTTTATGACTCACTAGGCCCTGTAGTCAGTCTATTAAAGTCAGATTTGAATTACAGCGAGCAGCAAATCGGCTTTTTAATTTCGGTATATAACTTTGGTGCCATTGGCGCCTTATTGATTGGCGGGATCATTATCGACCGCTTTGGCACTAAAACAGCACTGGCACTCTTTGCCAGTATTTGCTTTATCGGCGCGGTGGTTACCGCGATTAGCCCAATCTACGAAGTGATGGCCACTGGACGCTTTATAGTAGGTTTAGGCTCAGAACCTTTAATTGTGGCCGCGACTACCATCTTAGCGAAATGGTTTAATGGCAAAGAGTTAAGTTTAGCCTTTGGCATTAACCTGTCGATATCACGCTTTGGCTCAGCCTCGGCAGATTGGTCCACTAACTTTGCTAGCCCTCTATACAGTAACTGGCAAGATCCTTTATGGCTTGCCACGGCTTTTGCCGGTATTTCGATTACAGCAGCCCTGTTATATTGGTCAATGGAAAAACGCTGTGAAGGACGTTTTAATTTAAGCGTGGCCGCCGCAACCGACAAGCTGAAATTACGTGAGTTATTTCACTTTAATCAGCGCTACTGGTTTATCGTCGCGCTCTGTGTGGTGTTTTATGCCACTATTTTCCCTTTCCGCTCCTTTGCTATTAATTATTTCGAACAAGCTCATGGTTTGACGCATGAAGCATCGGGTTTGTTAAATAGCATGATGATGATTTCCGCCATTGTTGCGACTCCGCTATTCGGCTTATTGATTGATAAAGTGGGCAAACGCGGGTTATTTATGACCTTAGGCTGCTTACTGATGCTGCCAATGTTTTTGGCCATAACTTATTTACCGCCAGGCGTGCCCATTATGTTATTTGACAATGCGATCCCTTTAACGCTGTTAGTGATTATGTTACTACTTGGCTGTGTCTTTTCATTGGTGCCCGCAGCACTCTGGCCTTCGGTGGCCTATACGGTTGATGCCAGACGCTTAGGCACCGCTTACGCTACTATGACACTTTGCCAGCAAATTGGCTGGTCCATTGTGCCCTTAGTGGTCACGAAACTAAATGCGATGAACAACGCCGGTGCCGATAATGTGGCAGGCTATGCAGCAGGTATGTGGTTCTATACCGGTTTGGTGTTTATTGGTTTGGTTTTTGCGTTTTTACTTTGGCGCGACGACAATCCGCCTGCCGTGACCCGCTAACATAGCGACAACCCAAAAAGCTGATCTCGTTGGTCAGCTTTTTTTTCGGCAGTACTTAGCGAAATTTTGACGATTAGACCTACAAATGCCTCAAGTCGACTAAGCTTATGCCGATAAGCTGTTAAGGCTAACTTCGTGCGGAGCGACAAAATGACCAATATCAAGTTCGATATGCCGGCCAATGTGAGTCGAAATAATCCAGAAAAAATAGATGCGGCAGTGCTTAAACCAAGCAAAGCACAACAAAATGCGGCCCTATTACAGGCAAGTGAAAAAGTCGCCCTGCAAAGTGGCAACAATGCACTTGGCTTACTGTATAAAACCGCCTTAGAAGGCATCAACAAGGAGCTGGAGCCTGTTTTTGGTAAAAATGCCTCACAACAAATTTACAACGCCGGCATTGATACTTCTCCAGAAGCCACAGCAGAGCGCATTGTCGGCTTTGCGACTAGCCTGTTCAAGATTTATCAGCAACAAAAGCCAAACGAAGACCAAGAACAACAGTTAACTGATTTTATGGCAGTGATCGGCAAAGGGATTAATCAAGGCTTTGACGATGCCAAAGCGATTTTAACCGGTTTAAAGGTATTTGAAGGTGAAGTCGAAACTGGGGTTGGCAAAACCTTCGAACTGGTGATGCAAGGCTTACAAAGCTTCCAAGAAAAAATGCGTGAAAGCTTTAAACCGGCCGCAGATAAAAACGAAGCCTAATTCCCCCGCAGCAGCGCATTAGCGATGCTGCGGGGGAATGTTTGCTTAGCCAGATGTTCCTCTATCTTTGGGTAGCTCTATCCCCAAAGGCTCGACACGGGTGACTAATAACTGATCGATTTTGTAACTATCAATATCGACCACTTCAAATTTATAGCCAGCGTGCAGCACAAAGTCGGTACGCTTGGGGATCTTACGTAAGCTGTACATCATAAAACCGGCAATGGTTTCGTAGTTTTCGGCATCGGGAAAGCTATCAATATCCAAAACCCGCATCACATCGGCTAAAGGGGTCAAGCCTTCGGCTAACCAAGAGTTAGCATCACGCGCGACAATTTGCTCCTCTTCCGAACTCACCAACTCGCCCATCACAATGCTCATCACATCTTTTAAGGTAATAATGCCAACCACCAGCGCGTATTCATTGAGGATGATCGCAAAGTCGATACCCGCCGATTTAAAGTGCTCTAATACTTCGTATAACGATAACGTATCTGGAATAATCAGCGGCGAACGTACTACGCCTTCCTTGGTTAACGAGATAGGTTGATCATGTAATACCTGCATCAGAATATCACGGGTATCGACATAGCCGACTACGCTATCTAATACTTTGTCACACACTAAAAACTTCGCATGTGGATGCGCAGCCAATTTTAATTTAATATTTTCAGCTGATTCATCTTTAGTAAAAAAGATCAAACTCTCTCTTGCTGTCATCGCTGAAGTCACGGTGCGCGACTCCATATCGAACACATTTTCTAACAACTGATGCTCATGCTCTTGTAATACCCCGGCCTGCGCTCCGGCATCCATCATTGCCATAATATCATCGGGCGTTATATCGTCTTTGCGCATGGTCGGCACGTTAAATAAGCTAAAAAATAAGTTCGCCAAACCATTAAACAACCAAACAAAAGGTTTTAGTATCGTAATCAAGAACTGCATGGGGCCAACAATACGAATGGCAAGCTTTTCTGGTGAAATCATCGCCAAGCGCTTTGGCATTAAATCGGCAAATAAGATAAATAGAGAAGTGACAAAGAACACCGATAAGGTAAAAGCGGCAGCATCTACCCAATACGCATCCGTAACCAAACCTAATAGAGCAGCAAAATAAGGGGTAAACGCCGATTCACCTAAAATACCGCCCAAAATCGCCACGGCATTTAAACCAATTTGTACCACCGTAAAAAAGTTACCAGGGTGCTCTTGCAGTAACAGCACCTTTTCGGCCCGCGCATCGCCCTCAGTGGCCATTAAACGCAAGCGCATCTTGCGCGAAGAGGCTAATGAAATCTCTGATACCGAAAAAAATGAACTGGCAGCCACCAGTACCAGCATAATCATTAAATATTCTAAAGCACTCATAATGTATCCATAGGGTCTATCCTGTTTAAGTGTTAGACTTAAACCTGAATTATTATACCTGATCTGTAAGTAAATTTTTTTACAAAGTAGACTTTCTTCAAAAACTTAGTTAAAACTACTCTATTACCTTAGAGGATTAAATCGGTATTGCATGCGTAAAATCCTAACCTATCTGCTGATTTTTAGCCTTTGCGGCTTAGTGGTATTTTCTACTGAGGTAGCAGCTGATGAGCAAGCCGACGGCCAAATTGTTGTTGTAGATAGTTTACTGCAGACAGATCCCGCGCTAGAACAACAACTGGATGACATCCTTGCACTGCAATTAACCGATCCTCAAGCATCTAGTCAGCAGCTTGCTGCGCTGCTTGCAGCGATGCAACCAAATACGCCTATTGAAACAAGAGTCCGCGCCCTCACTTACCAACTATTTAATGCGCTGTATGCCAACGATACCCAAACGACTGAGCAGATCCTTGCCACGCTGCAGCAGCTTAAAGCCGCTAATTTGCCGTTAAATGTGCGGGTTGAAATTCAAGCCGCAGAGCTTGAAGTTGATATCCATCAGAATCGCCTTAACGAAGCCTATTTAAAAGCAGAGGAGATTCAAGGTTTTATCAGCGATGTCAGCAACCCACGTATTCGCTATTGGGTAAATGCGCTGCTGGGAAGATTATTTCGTCTTGATAGTCAATATGATAAAGCGTTAACGCATTACGAGCTTGCGCTTGATGCCCTCTTTGCTACCTCTGATGACAGACAATTTGTCAGGCGTGCTTACCTGAGCCAGCAAATGGCACAGGTATACGCAGAACAAAAAAACTGGCCTGCCGCAAGAGCAACCATAGAAACGCTGTATGAAGAAGTTAAACGCAATAAGGCGCTGAGTTTATTACCAGATATCTATATCACGCTAGGTTTTGTTTTAGCAGCACAAGAGGATTTAGTTGCAGCGGCAGACATTTATCAACGTGGTTTGACGTTAGCGCGAGCCAATAAACAACAAAGCCTAGCTATTACCTTTTTAAACGACCTAGGAACAATTTATCTGGAAAAAGGCGATGCAGCAGAGGCCAATCGGATTTATGCTGAAGCCTTAGCGGAAGCAGAAGCCCTAAACGATGAAGAAAATATTCAGTTACTTAAGTTTAATATTGGCTATGCCCAAGTGTTAGCAGGTGAGCACGCAGCAGGTATAGCGAAAATGCTTGATACAATGGAATTTTATCAACAACGAAATTACAAACCTGAAATGGAAGATATTCTGGGCTGGCTTGCCAAAGCTTACAAAGCCATGGGTGATTTTAAGATGCAAGCCGCTACGTTAGAGCAGCAGATGCAGCTTCGGGAAGAAATCATGACGGCTGAGCGCGAGAAAAACACTCAGACGCTACAAGCACGCTATGACTTAAAATCACAAAATCAGCAGATCACCATTTTGCAACAGCAGAATAGTCTGCAAGAAGAACTGCTAAAGAATAAAAAACTACAACAAACCATCACCCTACTCTTTGCGGTCATTATGCTCATTGCCGCTGCCTTATTGATTAACCTGTACCGCAAGGTTCGAAAAACCAATCAAAAACTAAAAGAAGTGAATAAGCAATTGGAGTTCCAATCACTGCGCGATCCACTGACCGGTTTATTAAATCGTCGGGCCATGCAAGAAAAAATGGCCAGCAGGCATACCACTGCTGATAAGTCAGCTTGCGGCTTGTTGATTTTGGATATCGATTTCTTCAAACAGATTAATGATAACTACGGCCATGCGGCTGGCGATAAAGTACTGGTTGAAATCAGTCGCCGACTCTCTAAATTAGTCAAAAACAATGAAATGTTGATTCGTTGGGGAGGCGAAGAGTTTTTAATGGTGCTTGATAGTTCGAGTTGTAAAGCTATCGACGCTTTGTGTCAGCGTATTTTAACGACTATCAGTGCAACCAGTATTATGGACGAAGGCAAAAGTATTGACGTAACCATTAGCGGTGGTTTTATCAATTTACCTTTTGCCGGTGTCGCTGAACAGCAACTAAACTGGGAGAGAGTGTTACAAATTGCGGATATGGCACTGTATTTAAGTAAGGTGAATGGCCGTAACCAAGTTACCGCTATCGACGGCTTAACCGTGCCTTTTGCACAAGCAGAGCCACATTTGTTCTCAGACTTAAATGGCGCGATTCGTGAGAACCAAATTATTTATCACAAGATCAGTGGCAACAGCTAAAACGACCGTCGTATTCATTTTTTAAACCACGCCAACTTACGTAACGCCCGCCAGTTAAACGACACTCTTGGTAGCTTAACTGGCTTAACCGGTTTCACTGGCTGATAGCGGCGCTTGAGCCAGAGCGATAAACGAAATACCCAACGATTAGCTTGGCCTAAACGCTGTAACGGTGCGCGTAAATACCTAAAGCACAACCCATAGCTTATGCCAGCAAAGGCAATAGGCCAGAACAACCCCCACCAGGCAAAAGTACGCAATGCTTGCTGACTATAGTGTTGTAATACTGGCCAAGCCCAAGGTAAAACCAGTAATAACGTCACTAATACACTACCTGCTATACGCTGCAAACCCGGCACAGACTGAGTATGGCCTCGTTGTTGTTGCCACAGCTGATGCAAGAAATGCCAAAGCGCCAGCGAACTTAATAGCGCCCCTAGGGTTAACAACAACCCCAGCTCAGTTGGCACAGGTAAAGCCATCCCCACCGTTAGCGTTTTTAACGCCGTTTTTACCGCAGCGCCACTGGTAAAAGGCAAGGCCATCATACTTAATGCGGCGATCAGGGCACAGGCAGTATCAAAGTAGGTAAATCGATATTTTGCTGCGCTGCCTGCTAATAAAAATAATGCCCCTTTTGCAAAGGCATGGTGTGAGGCATAAGCAACCAATAATAATACCACTAGTGGGTATACTGTATTTTCTTGGATCTGCCAGCTACAACTTAACAGCAGCAACAAATAGCCCATTTGGCTAACCGAAGAATAAGCCAAAATGGTTTTAGGTGCCGCGTGACATAGCGCAGCCAAAGCCCCAAAGTAGGCGGATGCCAGCCCTAATAAAGCTAACCAGGGCAACCACAGTTGCAGGCTGGCATCACCTGCGGGTAAAAAGAACCACAACCCAAAAATACCGGCTTTAATCATGGCACCTGATAATACGGCGCTGGCTGCAGCAGGTGCAACCGGATGTGCCTGTGGCAACCACAAATGCAAAGGGAAAAACCCAGCTTTTAACCCTAGCCCCAGCAAAAATAATGTGATGGTAAGATGGTCTAACTCAACCGTTTGCCAACTTTGCCAATCATAAACGCCCCCCGCAGCGGCTGCACGCAGCACCAAAGCACTAAAGAGTAATAATTCCCCCAGAATAGCCAATTGTAAATATAACCGCCCCGCCCGTTTTGCTGCCTTAGTGCCGGTATGCAGCACCAATGCCGTTGCCGACAAACTCATTAAACTAAATCCCAGATAAAAACTGAGTGCGTCCTGTGCCGCAATTAATAACATATTGCCGATGAAACACAGCAACATAAATAACCAATAACGCCGCCGATGCGCATCCTGCTGCTGAGAACTGACACTATAAATACCTGCCGCCAGCCAAAGCAGTAAACTAAATACAAACCAGCCTTGCTGTAAGCGCGTAGTTAAGCCCAAGCCAGCACCGGGCCAGAGTAACTGGCTTAAATCAATCATAGTTAAACTCCCGTTCAACAATCAGCTCACTCCAGCTTAACGGGCTTAAATCGGTGCTGGCAAAAAGCCCCATTAACACCAATAGTAACATCGTAAATAATGGCGGGCTAAGTAGCATCCAATGCGTTTCTAGTTTGTTCGATAGGGTTTGCGGATGGGGCCAAGGCAAGCGCTGCGGTAAAAACCACATACGATACACTACAGGTAAAAAATAAGCTGCATTCAGCAAACCCGACAGTACAAACACCCCAATTAACCAACTTTGGCCAACCTGCGCAGCACCTAAGCCTAAATACCACTTGCTAATAAAGCCAGCTGTAGGGGGAATACCTATCATGCCCAATGCTGCCAGTGTAAAAGCCAATGAGGTTAGCGGCATCCGTTTCCCGACGCCATTTAACTCACGTATATCATGAATGCCCAGCGTTTCAGCATAGTTACCGGCACAAAAGAACAAAGTGATTTTCATGATCCCTTGATGCACCAAGTGCACTAGCGCACCAACGGCCGCCAAAGGCCCAAGCATAGCCACTCCCAAGGTGACATAAACACCTGGCTAATCGTGGAATACGCTAAACGTTTTTTGATATCTTGGTGTGCTAAAGCTCGCCAAGAACCATACAAAATCGTTAACGCCGCCAATAGCAACAAGGGCGTCGCAACAGTTAACTGTTGCACACTCTCTACACCAAACACATCATAAACAACCCGGATAATGCCAAAAGCACCAGCCTTAACGACCGCCACCGCGTGTAACAATGCACTTACCGGTGCAGGGGCGACCATAGCTTGCGGCAGCCAGCCATGTAGAGGTAACAACGCTGCTTTTACCCCAAGCCCGGCAATTAATAACGCAAAAGCCAGCTGCAGCAAAATACGGTGTTCCGCAACCAGCGGCAACACATAGCCTCCGGGGGTGAAATCTGGGCTTAGTGCCAATAAGTGTAACAACGCCACACCAAACATTAACAACACACCGCCACCAAGGGTATAGGCTAAGTAACGTTTGGCCGCAGCCAAGGCTTGAGCGGTACCGCGGTGCACCACTAAAGGAAAAGTAGCCAGCGTCAGTAATTCATAAAACAATAAAAAGGTAACTAAATTTCCCGATAGCGCCAACCCAACAGTGGCACTAACACACAAACTAAAATAACCAAAGAAGCGCGAGCGTAGCGGCGAGCCTTCCAAATAGCCAATAGCGTAGATCGTCGTAGCTAACCATAACACCGAAGAAAGCATGACAAAAAGTAGCGATAAAGCATCCCCTTGCAGCACTAAATCGGCACCGGGTAAAAACGCTAACCGAAATACCACCATCTCTCCCGCTTTCACGGCTTGCCACATAAACCCAACTAACAACAGTTTTATTGTAACGCCAGCCAGGTTTAAGCAAGTCCGCAGCTTAATTTGCTCTTCACGCAGCGTAAAAATAATCAAGCCAGGGACTAATGAGCTTAAAATAATAAGAACGGGTAAATAGGCTAATAAGTCAGTCATACACTAAACGCCTGTTGTAGCATCGATAACAACGGGATGCTAAAAAACGCTAAGCCCCAAACCAGCAAGGCAGGCAATAAAGCTAACCATTGTGGTAAAAGCTGGGGCGCAAAATCTGGCGTGGTAGGCTCAGCCCGATCAAACGCTACGACAACCACGCGAAACACATAAGCAGCAGATAACAGGGTGGCGCATACTAAGGCCAGTAATAATAAATAGTGTTGCGTTTGCCAAAGCCCTAGCAACAACACCCACTTAGCGACAAATCCCCCACTAGGTGGCAAGCCAATTAAACTGCCGCCGGCAACCGCAAAAGCAAACATGGCCAAGGGCATGGTTTGCGTCGCTCCCTTTAACTGCGCGACCCTTTTTACGCCAAGGGTAT
>CAZNXI010000084.1:303-12293 GCA_964577005.1 uncultured Rheinheimera sp. | reverse complement strand
CACACAGGATAACTGCTTCCGTCATGACAAAACAGATAAAACTTTCACAAATCGTTCCTGATCATCTTTATGGTAAGCGCTTAGATCAGGTTTTGGCTGAAATGTTCCCCGATTATTCGCGTTCGCGGATAAAAGATTGGATTTTGGCCGATGCGGTTCTGGTTAACCAGCAACTTTGTAATACACCTAGACAAAAAATGCTAGGTGGAGAGCAAATTGATATCACGGCAGCGTTACCAGAGGATGAACGCTTTGAAGCTGAGCCTATCGATTTAGATATCATTTTTGAAGATGAGCATATCTTAGTCATTAACAAACCTGCAGGCTTAGTAGTTCATCCTGGTGCCGGTAATAGTGATGGCACCTTATTGAATGCGTTATTGCATCATTGTCCTGGCATTGCTGAAGTTCCTCGTGCGGGTATTGTGCATCGGTTGGATAAAGATACCACCGGCTTAATGGTTATCGCTAAGACCATTCCTGCACAAACACACTTAGTGGAAGCCATGCAAGCTAGGGAAATAACCCGCGAATATGAAGCGGTTTGTTTTGGCGCTATGACGGGGGGCGGATCAGTGAATAGACCGCTGGGCCGACATCCAACCAAGCGCACCTTAATGGCGGTGATTGAAAATGGTAAGCCTGCGGTAACGCATTATCGGGTGATGGAAAAATATCGTGCCCATACGCGTTTAAGATTAAGGCTGGAAACCGGTCGTACCCACCAGATTCGTGTGCATATGACATTTATTGGCCATCCGCTTATTGGCGATCCGGTATACGGTGGCCGGCCAAGACCGCCAAGACAGGCTGATGAAAGCTTATTAGTGATGATGCGTAATTTTAAACGTCAGGCATTACATGCCATCATGTTGAAATTAGCCCATCCAATAACAGGGCAATTATTAGAATGGCATGCGCCGTTACCAGATGATATGGTTGCGCTGAATGCTGCCTTGCGAGCCGATACGCAAAAACATGGTATGGACTTCGTTTAAAGCACGCGTTGGGATCAATCCAGATAATGCAGAAGGTTCCTGATAACATACTTTTACCTGACTGGCCAGCTCCTGAGCAGGTGAGGGCTGTTAGTTCTAAAAGAACCGGTGGTTATTCGGGGCAAGGCTTTGCCAGTTTTAATCTGGGAGATCATGTCGGTGATGAACCCACGACAGTGGAACATAACCGGCGGCTATTTCAAACCTTATCCGCTATGCCTACTAAGCCTTATTGGTTGCAGCAAGTGCATGGAGTTGCCGTTGCCAGACCTGATCTTGCGTTCGATCAGACAGGCCTCATAGTCGCCGATGCCGCCTATAGCCGCAGTACTGAGCGGGTTTGTGTTGTCATGACTGCAGACTGTCTACCTTTGTTACTTTGTGATAAGGCTGGACAAGAAGTCGCGGCAGTCCATGCAGGTTGGCGCGGATTAGCAGCAGGCGTGATTGAACAGACCGTACAACAGTTCCAAGCTAAGCCCGCCGATATTTTGGTGTGGCTTGGCCCGGCTATAGGCCCTCAAGCTTTTGAAGTCGGGGCAGAAGTGCGTGCCGCTTTTATCAAGCAGCAAGCCGCAGCCACTGCTGCCTTTACTGCGCAACCGTCAGCTAAATATTTGGCGGATCTTTATTTACTGGCACGGCTACGCTTGCAGGCGCTGGGTATTAGCGCAATCTATGGCGGTAATTTTTGTACCTATCAGCAAGCAGAGGATTTTTTCTCTTATCGGCGTGATGGCCAAACAGGGCGGATGGCAACGGCTATCTGGTTAGAAACTCCCCAATAATGTGACCCAAGTCAAATTTTTGACGTTCACTGCTTGAAAAATCCACAATAGTGCCCAATCTTACAAAGCATCAACGCTTAATGATGCTTATGGGAGCCATATCATGCGATTAGACAAATTTACCAGTAAATTTCAAGAAGCCATCGCCGATGCGCAATCGCTAGCCCTCGGTCGGGATCAGCAATTTATTGAACCGGTTCATATTATGTTTGCCTTGCTTAATCAGGAGGGTGGAACCGTTCGTGAATTGTTAAATAAGCTTGCCATTAATTTTAATGAGTTACGCTCTAAAGTTAGTCAGGTTATCGATCGGTTGCCGCGAGTCGAAGGGGATGCTGCCAATTTACAACTTGCGGCTAGTACCGCGCAGCTGTTACAGCAGTGCGATAAGTTGGCGCAAAAGCGTAAGGATCAGTTTATCTCCAGTGAGTTGTTTGTGTTGGCTGCAGCGACAGATAAATCTGAACTTGGGCAAATTCTTCAACAGTTAGGCGTAACCGCTGAAAAAGTGACTATTGCGATAGAGCAGCTTCGCGGAGGTCAAACAGTCGATGATGCTAACGCTGAAGATACGCGTCAGGCTTTGACTAAATATACTATTGATTTAACTGCTCGGGCTGAAGCAGGCAAGTTAGATCCTGTGATTGGCCGCGACGAAGAAATTCGGCGCTGTATTCAGGTATTGCAGCGGCGCACCAAAAATAACCCTGTCTTAATAGGTGAGCCTGGCGTAGGTAAAACAGCCATCGTTGAAGGCTTAGCCCAGCGTATTATCAATAAAGAAGTGCCCGAGGGTTTAAAAGATAAGCGGGTGCTTTCTCTAGATATGGGTTCCTTGCTGGCTGGCGCTAAATATCGCGGTGAATTTGAAGAGCGTTTAAAAGCGGTGCTCAGTGATGTGGCAAAAGAAGAAGGGCAGATCATTCTCTTTATCGACGAGATCCACACCATGGTGGGCGCGGGTAAAGCCGATGGTGCTATGGACGCTGGCAATATGTTAAAGCCTGCACTGGCCCGAGGTGAATTACATTGCTTGGGCGCGACGACCTTAGATGAATATCGCAAATACATCGAAAAGGATGCTGCGTTAGAGCGTCGTTTTCAAAAAGTACTGGTGGAAGAGCCTAGTGTAGAAGATACCATTGCTATTTTACGTGGATTAAAAGAGCGCTATGAACTGCATCATGCGGTGGAAATCACGGATCCCGCTATTGTTGCCGCAGCGACCTTATCTCATCGATATGTCAGTGATCGGCAGTTACCCGATAAAGCTATCGATCTTATCGATGAAGCTGCCTCCAGCATCCGCATGCAAATGGACTCCAAGCCCGAGGAGTTAGATCGGTTGGAGCGTCGTATTATCCAGTTAAAACTGGAAGATAATGCGCTTGCTAAAGAAACAGATGAGGCGAGTAAAAAACGTCGGGAGATTATTCAAGAGCAGATTCAGGAATTGGATAATCATTACAATGAATTAGATGAGGTTTGGGAGTCGGAAAAAGCGGCTTTACAAGGAACGCAAAATATTAAAGCGGAACTAGAGCAAGCCCGACTAGATTTAGAGGTTGCAAGGCGTGCCAGTGATTTACAGCGCATGTCTGAGTTACAGTATGGCCGTATTCCAGAGCTAGAGAAAAAACTGGATTTAGCCTCATTGGCAGAGATGCAGGAAATGACCTTACTGCGGCATAAAGTCACAGAGCAAGAAATAGCCGATGTGTTGTCGAAAGCTACGGGCATTCCGGTCAGTAAAATGCTGGAAGGCGAACGTGACAAATTGTTGCGGATGGAGCAGGTCTTACACCATAAAGTGGTGGGACAACACGAAGCCGTGAGTGCGGTGGCGAATGCTATTCGTCGTTCAAGAGCTGGCTTAGCGGATCCGAATAAGCCGATTGGTTCCTTTTTATTCTTAGGACCTACCGGTGTTGGTAAAACAGAGCTAACTAAATCTCTAGCACAATTTTTATTTGACAGCCCTGATGCCATGGTACGCATTGATATGTCAGAGTTTATGGAAAAGCATGCTGTTTCAAGGTTAGTCGGAGCGCCTCCAGGCTATGTAGGTTACGAAGAGGGCGGTTATTTAACCGAGGCTGTGCGCCGTAAGCCTTACTCGGTGATTTTATTGGATGAAGTAGAAAAAGCACATCCTGATGTGTTTAACATTCTGCTGCAGGTGCTGGATGATGGCCGTTTAACCGATGGTCAGGGGCGTACTGTTGATTTTAAAAACACCGTGATCATTATGACGTCTAATTTAGGCTCAGATTTGATTCAGGAGCATTACCGCGAATACAGTTATGCTCAGATGAAAGACATGTTAATGGGCGTACTGGCCCAACAATTTAGGCCGGAGTTTTTAAATCGATTAGATGAAGCGGTTGTGTTTCATCCATTGGATAGTGCACAAATTAAAGAGATTGCTCGAATCCAACTTGCGCGGTTAGAGCAGCGTTTGCAACAACGTGATTATCAGTTGCAAGTCAGTGACGCTGCGCTAGATAAGTTGGCAGCCGTTGGTTTTGATCCGCTATTTGGGGCGAGACCGTTAAAACGGGCGATACAACAGCATTTGGAAAACTCCTTGGCGCAGTCTTTATTACAGGGGGATATTATACCCGGTAGTACGATAGTGATTGATCATGACGGTGAGCGCTTTGTGATCACGAGCAGTAATAACATGTAATTTTTGCACTGTTCTTTATTTAAGGCGTTGTAGCACAACGCCTTTTTATTTCAAAAGTGGCCAGTAACTTCTGCTGCTCACGTTCATCTTGGGTAACCAGTCTTAACGTCTTTGTCGCAGCGTCTTGCGTGTACAAATCTTGTTCGCTGTTGAGTAATGTCAACTGCTCTTGAGCTTGTAGGCAGAGTTTAGGATCAAGCTGACTATCAGTGTCGCTTTTGGTAACTGGCGTTGAAGAAGGGTTGTTACTACGAATTGTGATAATTTGGTATTGGCCAACGACAGGAGGGTATTGACTGAAATGTGTAACCCCCTTCTCATCTTGCCAACGATATACGGGTTGCGCCAAAAGTGCGTTGCTGCAGACTAAACAGACAAAGTATATAAAAATGAGACGCGCTTTTGCCATAGTTCTATCCATGTTATGTTATGTTCCTTATAATCAGTGTAACCTTTTTTTGTAGAAGTTGCCTTATGACAGAATTAAAAAATAATGATAGTAGTCCTCGCAAAGGGATCTACTTGTTGCCAAATCTATTAACCACTGCTGGTTTGTTTTCGGGTTTTTTTGCTATTGTTTCCTCTATGAATGGTCGTTTTGAAGCGGCTGCTGTGGCTATTTTTATTGCGATGATCTTCGATGGCCTAGATGGCAGAGTTGCGCGTTTAACCAATACGCAAAGCGAATTTGGTGCGCAGTACGACAGCATGTCAGATTTGTTGGCTTTTGGTGTTGCACCTGCGTTAGTTGCTTATAACTGGGCGCTAGCTGATTTAGGTAAGTTTGGTTGGCTTGCTGCCTTTATTTATGTTGCTTGCGCAGCGTTGCGTTTAGCGCGTTTTAACGCCAACTTAGGTGTTACAGATAGTCATTTCTTTCAGGGGTTAGCGAGTCCTGCGGCGGCGGCTTTAGTCGCAGGTATGATCTGGAATGGCGCAAGTTTTGACATTGATGGCGATAAATACGGTTATATTGTAGGCTTGATAACCATTGCTACTGGCTTCCTAATGGTCAGTAATTTCCGCTATAACTCGTTTAAAAATCTAAATTGGCGAGATCGAGTTTCTTTTTTGACGATCTTGCTAGTCGTGCTAATTTTTGTTGTGATCGCGGCAAGGCCTGCTCAAATGTTATTTTTAATCTTTGTGGTTTATGCGTGCTCTGGTCCTATAACGACCTTCAGAAGCGTACGTAAATTGAAGCTTGAGCATGTTGTTGGTGATTCAGATGATGCCGACTTTATGGATGAGCAAATAAAGGATAAAGATAAAAAACCGGATCAGGCAGATAAACCGTAAGAGAGCCGTTAAGCTAACTCTTATATGCAGTAGTGGCATGTTGGTGTTGAAAATTGTGATTTATCCCCCATTTTCTGGGGGATATTTAGTTAATTTAAGGAATGACCTTGGCTTCTAGCATTATGCAACGCCTTACTGTATTGCAGAAAAATGGGCAAATGCAATCTATTGTCGGTATTAAGCGTGGCATCGAACGCGAAACGCTTCGCGTCAATGCGGATGGTACGCTAGCTCAAAGCCCACACCCTATGTCGCTTGGCGCTGCGCTAACGCATCCTTGGATCACGACTGATTTTTCTGAGTCTTTACTGGAGTTTATTACTCCAGCCAGTGCTGAAATTGATACCACGCTTAAGCAGCTGGCAGATATTCACCGTTTTACCAGCCGTAATTTGGCGGATGAACGACTTTGGCCCGCGAGTATGCCTTGTTACATTACTGATCAACACCAGATACCTCTGGCTTACTATGGCGAGTCCAATGTCGGAAAAATGAAAACCCTTTACCGACAAGGCTTAAAAAATCGCTACGGTAGTATGATGCAAGCGATCAGTGGCGTGCATTTTAATTTTTCGCTGCCGCAGAGTTTTTGGCAAGCCTACCAGACATTACATGCTAACCAAGGTCACTTGCAGGACTTTATTTCTGAGCAATATCTTGCATTAATCCGCAATTACAAACGCTATGCTTGGTTGATTGTGTACCTGTTTGGTGCTTCTCCAGCAATGTGTCAATCTTTCTTAGAGGGGCGGCAATCACGTTATCCATTTCAAAAGCTGGGAAGGGGCTCGCTTTATTTGCCTTACGCCACTTCGTTACGAATGAGTGACTTGGGATACACGAACAGTGCGCAATCTAGTTTAAACATTACTTATAACAATCTCCCCGAATACATTAAGGGTTTGCACGCAGCAGTGAGTCAACCATCCGCAGAGTATCAAAGTATCGGTACCAAGGTTGCAGGTGTATATCAGCAATTAAATGCTAATGTATTACAGATAGAGAATGAATTTTATTCCACTATTCGTCCTAAGCGAACCACCGAATCTGGGGAAAGACCTACTTGTGCTTTGGCTAAGCGCGGTGTTGAATATATTGAAGTTCGAGCTTTAGATGTTAATCCGTTTAGTGCTATTGGGATTACTGCTGAGCAAATGCATTTTCTGGATGTGTTCTTAGTTTATTGTTTATTGGAACAAAGTCCGCCACTGTCTGCTGCAGAGCAAAGTATTACTGAGCAAAATCTGAAAAAAGTGGTGACTGACGGTCGTAGAACTAATTTAGAGTTACTGCAAGATGGTCAACCTCGCCTTATGCAAGATTGGGCAGAACAGCTTTTTGCCGATATGATGCCTGTCGCTAGTTGGCTTGATCAAGCTTACGGCACTGATCGCTATCAAGCTGCGTTAAAACAATATTATCTATCCCTGCTCGATCCCGCGCAGACGTTATCTGGAAAAGTGCTCAATCATTTGCTAAGTACTCGTAAAGATAATGGTGTTTATATGCGCGAACTCGCTGAAACCTATCGGCAGCAACTGAGTAATGAGCCTTACCAGTTTTATACCGAGCAAGACTTTAGCAATGCGCTTAGTGAGTCATTAGCAAAACAAGCGGCAATTGAAGCCAGTGATGTACTCAGCTTTGATGATTATATCAGGCAGTATTTTGCAGAAGTGCCAGCCTGTGAAGAAGAGAGCCTTATTTGAGCGTCGTTAGGCTGATTAGAAGATTCTCTATGGATCTCCAAAAAAAACGGCTACCAGTGGTAGCCGTGAAGGAGAATCCAGGGAAAACAAAAACTTGGTTGAATCCATTCATACTGTTAGAATCCGTGTTATGCAGATAGTTCAAAAATCTCCAAAAATAAATACTTTTATTTCTGCTCTGGGTATTTGCTTACTATTATCCAGCTGCGCTACTCCGCCACCGCAAAACACTTCTAACATTTGTGAAATTTTTCGAGAGCATCGCTCATGGTACAATGCTACTGCTAAAGCTAGCGAAAAGTGGGGTGTTCCCATTGCCATTCCGATCAGCTTTATGTATCAGGAAAGTAGCTTTCGACACAATGCAAAACCACCGATGCGTTACTTTTTAGGTTTTGTTCCTTATGGTCGCGGCAGTTCAGCCTATGGTTATTCGCAAGCCCAAACGCCAGCATGGAATGATTATGTGAAAGAAACGAATCGTTACTTTGCCAGTCGTAGTGATTTTGCTGATGCAGTCGACTTTATCGGCTGGTATATCGATAAAACGCATAGGGTGAATAAGATTGCTAAGCATGATGCTTATAGATTATATCTCAACTATCATGAAGGCTGGGGAGGTTACCGGCGAGGTAGCTATCGCAACAAAGACTGGTTATTAAAAACGGCCCGCAGAGTTGATGACAGGGCAAAATTATATGAAAAACAATTAAAAAGCTGTGAAAAGGAATTTAAGCGCGGTTGGCTCGGGCGATTATTTTTCAACTAGCGTTTTGTTGTCGCTAAGCAGTCAATCCAGTCCATTCAATACTAGGCCTTTAACTGTAGCCGAACTGTTTTAATCATATTATCCTGCACATCAATGATTTCTAATGGGTAGCCAGCTAACTTAACGCTAAGGTTAGCTTGCGGTATTTCTTCAAGATATTCTAATAATAAACCATTTAAGGTCTTGGGGCCGTCCGTCGGGAATGCCAGCTGCATTTGCCGATTCAGATCACGTAAATTAATACTGCCATCAATCAAAAATGAACCGTCAGGCTGCTGGATAATTTCTTCTTGGCTATCTTCAATGACATCAGTAGTAAATTCTCCTACTACCTCTTCCAGAATATCTTCGAGTGTCACTAACCCTTGAATATCACCATATTCATCAACCACTAAACCAATTCTGTCTTTAGTGCTTTGGAATTTAAGTAGCTGGGTATTGAGGGGGGTGCCTTCGGGAATATAATAAATTTCATGCACGGAGCGTAATAAAGTCGCTTTGCTAAACTGATCTTTCAGTAGTAACTTGACCAAATCGCGTGGATGGATAAAGCCAAGGGCATCATCAATGCTATCACGATACAGCAGTACTCTACTGTGCTGCGCATTTGCTAGTTGGCGGGTAATATCTTTCCACTCGTCGTTAATATCAATGCCGACAATTTCGTTACGTGGCGTCATAATATCTTCGACGGTAACGTTTTCTAAATCCAATACGCCAAATAGCATGCTTTGGTGCTGTTCTGGTATCAATGCTCCCGCTTCATGTACTACCGTTCTTAGTTCTTCAGCACTGAGACTATTACCCCGATGCTTTTCTGGACTGACGCCTAATAATGCTAATAAACCATTAGTAACTTTGTTTAACAAAAATACGAATGGATAAAAAATCTTTAGTAATACTTTTAAAATGACGGAGGCGGGAAAGGCTACTCGTTCAGGATAAAGTGCTGCGAGTGTTTTTGGCGTAACTTCGGCAAAAATAAGCACCACTAACGTAAGCGCTATGGGTGCAATCGCTAAACCAAGATCGCCATAAAGGCGCTGTCCTATCAGGGTCGTTACTGTCGCGGCAGCAATATTCACTAGATTATTACCAATCAGAATAAGCCCTATTAAACGGTCTGGTCTTTGCAGAAGTGCACTGACTCTTTTGGCAGACTTATTGTTCTCATTCTCGAGGTGTTTCAGTCGGTAAGGGTTAACCGACATCATGCCGGTTTCAGAGCCGGAGAAAAAAGCTGACAGTACAAGTAACACACCTAGAATGATAAAAAGGGTGCTGGTAGCAATAGCGTCCAAGAATTAGTTACCTATATTACCTAACATAATGATGTTACTAAAAACGTCCTAACAGCACTTCTTTGACAAAACGGCTGCCAAAATAAGCTAGCGTTAATAAAATCGTGCCAGTTAGCGTCAGAGAGATAGCGGTTTTTCCGCGCCATCCTAAACGTGCATGACCCCAACACAATACCATAAAAATAACCAGTGCTAACGAACTTAGCAAACTTTTATGTTCTAGCCAATTGGTTGTATAAGGAGTTCCCGTTATCAAGGCGAGAACAAGCGTAAAAGTCCCTACTGCAAGTAATCGGAATTGCAATTTTTCTGCTTGCATTAACGGTGGTAAGAACCGGCTGACGCCCGAGAAGTCTTTATGCTTTAACTTATAACTGATATAGGCTACTTGGATTGAATAGAGGGTAGCCATTGACAATACCACATACGCTATTACTGCCAGCACAATGTGAGTAAGTAAGCCTGGGTTCTGCACTATATGTTGTATTTGCACAGCTTCTGGTACAAGTAGTGTTACCAGCATTAAGAGTGCAGCAAAGCCATAAACTAAAGGTAGCAATAAGATTGCTGGTGCACGAAGAGAGATAAGCGTAAAAGAGAGCGTAATTAGCCAACAAATTAAAGAACTGACATTTTGTAAACTAAAATTTTGCCCCTCAGCAGTAAAAATTGCACCGACCAAAGCGAACATATGCAGCACGACTGCCGCTGTTGCGGCAGAAAATACCCATTTAAAGTTAGGTCCTGCGGGATGAAATAAGCGCAGCACTATCGCACAGGTTGCGATTAAATATGCAAGCAGCGCCAGCGCAGGAAACAACGTAGGCATTCTTAACACTCCATTGATGCAATTAAGTTGGCTATTGTATTGCAAGTTTTGAAGAATGCCCAGTAACAATGTATAAACCTGAAGAGGCTGACGTACGAGTAGCAAAAGGTTATAATCAGGGCAATTTATGAATACGGGTAACTGTTATGTTTGAAAACCTGTCAGATCGTTTAAGCCGTACGCTAAAAAACATCAGTGGTCGCGGCCGCCTTACCGAAGATAATATCAAAGAAACCTTACGTGAAGTAAGGATGGCATTGCTTGAGGCTGACGTTGCCTTGCCGGTGGTACGTGACTTTATTAATCAAATAAAAGAGCGTTCGGTTGGTTTAGAAGTCAGTAAAAGCTTAACGCCTGGGCAAGAATTCCTAAAAATAGTGCGTAAAGCGTTAGAGGAGGCCATGGGGGAGGCTAACCAAGAGTTGGCATTAAATACCCAGCCACCTGCGGTAATTTTAATGGCGGGTTTGCAAGGGGCGGGTAAAACCACCTCTGTTGGTAAATTGGCTAAGTTTTTAACCGAGCGCAAAAAGAAAAAAGTGCTGGTGGTTTCAGCCGACGTGTATCGTCCAGCCGCTATTAAGCAATTAGAAACGCTGGCCAAAGATATCGGCGTTGAGTTTTTCCCAAGTGATATCTCACAGGCACCGGTTGCTATTGTTAATGCTGCTATTAACCATGCTAAAACCCGGATGTTTGATGTGTTGCTGGTAGATACTGCAGGTCGCTTGCACGTCGACAGCGAGATGATGGATGAAATCAAGGCACTGCATGCTGCGGTAAATCCTATTGAGACCTTATTTGTTGTTGATGCGATGACCGGTCAGGATGCGGCGAACACGGCGAAAGCCTTTAACGAAGCCTTGCCACTGACAGGGGTGATCCTGACCAAAGCCGATGGTGATGCGCGTGGTGGTGCCGCTTTGTCGATCCGGCATATTACTGGCAAGCCCATTAAGTTTATCGGTACGGGTGAAAAAACCGATGCTCTTGAACCTTTCCATCCAGATCGCATTGCTTCACGCATTTTGGGTATGGGGGATGTGCTTAGCTTAATAGAAGAGCTTGAGCAAAAGGTCGATAAAGAAAAGTCGGCGAAAATGGCGCAAAAAATGATGAAAGGCAAAGGCTTTTCATTAGAAGATTTTCGCGATCAGCTAGTACAAATGCGTAGCATGGGCGGCATGATGTCGCTAATGGATAAGCTGCCAGGGATGAAGAACCTGCCAGCCGGTGCAGCCAGTCAGTTGGATGAAAAGCAGTTTGTCAAAATGGAGGCTATTATTAACTCCATGACACCCAAAGAGCGCGAGTTTCCTGATTTGCTAAAAGGCTCACGAAAAAAACGGATTGCTGCAGGCTCTGGTACGGAAGTGCAAGATATTAATAAGCTGCTGAAGCAATTCACCCAAATGCAGAAAATGATGAAGCAAATGTCGGGTAAAGGCGGTTTAATGAAGATGATGCGCAGCATGGGGGGCAAGTTACCACCAGGTATGTTGCCACCACGCTAGGGCTGGGAGTATTTGAGGAAACGTCAGTTCGTTGCTCATTGCCCAGCAGCAAGTTTGGCGTTACGGGTTGCCAAGCCGCGAAATGCCTTGCATT
>CAZNXI010000084.1:0-293 GCA_964577005.1 uncultured Rheinheimera sp. | reverse complement strand
GCCTCCAGCCCGTCTGGGGGCTTTGTTATTTTTTAAAACCTGAACGATTAAAATTAGAGGACGGTATGGTAACTATTCGTTTACAACGTGGTGGCGCAAAAAAGCGTCCATTTTACCAAGTTGTGGTAGCGGACAGCCGTTTTGCTCGTGACGGCCGCTTTATTGAGCGCGTGGGTTTCTTTAACCCAATCGCTGGCGGTACTGAAGAGAAACTGCGTCTGGACTTGGATCGCGTTAATCACTGGGTAGCACAAGGTGCTTCACTGAGTGATCGCGTGGCAAACCTGGTAAAA
>CAZNXI010000083.1:11527-12350 GCA_964577005.1 uncultured Rheinheimera sp. | reverse complement strand
TAGGCATAAAATTAACCTTACCATCGGTATTAATGGCAAACCAGCTATTTGCTTGCTCATTACTATAAAGCACTTGGCCGACCTCGTTGAGCAATATAATACCGACATTGCCAACTTGTATTATACCCTCTAATAATTGGGTGCGAGTCTCTAGTAACGTTCGCATTCGATGATGTTCAGTTACATCACGAAATGTCAGTAAATACCAACCTGCTGAAAATAAATTACAGCTGACCGAAAACATGTATTCATTTTGGCCTAAGGTAAGTGTTAGTACATTCGTTTGCTTCTTGGCGGTAGAAGCGGTTAGCTGAATAAGATCATTAAAAAAACCTTGGTATGATTCACCAAAAGTTGTGGCTAGGGTCCCGCCTCGTGTAGTGATCGATTCCGTAATATGACGTGGGAGCTGTGCAGCGAGACTAATCAAAACGCCATCGCAATCGACCATGATGTAAATATCATCAAGAAAAGGGATTAACAGTCCCGTAAGGCTATCTGCATTAGCCTGATCAGTAGGATCAAAGCGAGAGTCAATTTGTATATCATCTGCTAAGCTTTCAGCCAACCATTGCAAAAACACCTTTTCATCGGGTAGAAGTGATTTATACCTTTGACTGATTACACCAAAAGCCCCCAGCAGCGATCCAGAAACTGTTTTAATCGCCGAGCAGACAAAAAATTGCGTTTGCGCTTCATTCGCCACATTAAAAATACCCTGATAGGGCTTTTGTTTCAGAGTATTAGTAAAAAGTGTAGACGAGCCATCTGTCAATAAATGCAATAATACGCCAGGCTGTTCAAACTTATAACGATCAGACTG
>CAZNXI010000083.1:0-11517 GCA_964577005.1 uncultured Rheinheimera sp. | reverse complement strand
AAACAATCCCCTTCATGATTCACCAGCAAAATGAAAACGTCACAATCAACAAACAGCTCGTTCAGCAAATGCTGGTATTTTCCGACGACACTTCCATCCGCACATTGCGGGAAGCTGTTTATAAAACGGGTTGAGGTGAAATCATAACATTGCATAGCACAACCTTAATTTAAGTGTAACGGTAACGGGTTAACACAAAATCTGTAATGCCAAACTTTAATCAGGTAAACCAGAGATACAAGGCAACTCAAACCAAAATGATGCTCCTTTGCCTTCGATGGAGCTAAAACTCATATCACCAGACATATGCAATATTAATTCTCGACTTATTGCCAGCCCTAAACCGGTGCCAGCCTTAGCGCGAGAATCGGAGGCGTCAGCTTGAGAAAAACGTTTAAAAATGGATGATTTAAAACTTTCTTTAATACCGATCCCTTGGTCTGTTACCGTCACTCTTACTCTATTATTTAGCTGCGAAACGCTAACCGTAATGTCTGCTCCTGCTGGTGAAAACTTGATCGCATTAGATAGTAAATTGGCTAACACTTGTTGCAAACGCTCAGCATCGACTTCGACAATAACATCTGGAGAATCATTGAATAACTTAATATCGAGTTGTTGGGCATGACTATAGGTTAAATGACTGTCAATCGCTGCGATCACCAATGGTGCCAGCCGCTGCTCTTGGATATTAAAGCTCATTTTGCCTACGGTCATCTTCTCAAGATCAAGTAGGTCGTTAATAAGAAATTTCAGTCTTTTGCCATTATTCACAGCGATAACGAGGAAACTTTCAGCTTGCTGATTTAATTTGCCAAAGGCGCCGCTCGCTATAAGGTCTAATGCCCCACAGATCGCGGTGAGAGGCGTGCGTAATTCATGACTCACTGTAGAAACAAACTCTGCTTTTAATCGCTCATTAGCCTTTCGTTCAGCAATATCGCGTATCACCCAAACATACAAATGATAGTCAAGCGTATTCATTTTAGCGATTTGCAATTCAAGGCTAAGTGGCTGGCCATGCAAAGAGCAACCGGTTAGTTCAATAGGCGCACTATCTGGCTGCTGCAGAAGTTTGGCCTCTTTTGTTAACGTAGCGCGAAGCAAATCGTGTTCAGTAGCGAGAAATAAATCAAGAATATTCTTCGATGTTAACCAGCTATTGTTATTATGAAATCCAAAAATTTTTAACGCCGCAGGGTTGGCTGACATAATATAGCCATGTTGATCGGTTGTTATAATGCCATCGAGGATAGTATCGAGAATACGCTGCGTCATAGCGACATTTTCTTGCAATTCAGCAGTGCGACTCTGTACTTCAGCTTCTAGACTCAACTTAGCTTGTTTTAATTGTTGAAAATTATGCGCTAACTTCACATTCATATCATAGAGCACATTAGCCAAGCTATCGTACTCTTTGACATTACTTGCATTCAGAGGCTGAAGGCTACCCTCATTGACTGCATTAATTAGGGATTTACTTTGTTGTTCCAACTGCGTTATAGGCTTACTGATAAAGCGGCTTAATACATAACATATCAGTACAGACAGCAAAAAAAGCACCGCTAAGATGAAAAAAAAATTTCGTCTTTTCTTTTCTAAAACCATTACCACATCAGCAGCAGGTAAGCTAACCATCACAAAGGCAAAATCATGCGCAGTTACAGGTTGAATAAAGTAATACCTTGCTCGGAGCCAACGTTGCATCCCCGACATAGTCCCAGAGGGTAACCAAATGTTTAATCCATCCTTAATTTCATATTGAGTGCCATTTTCATCTAATGTGAAGGGAATACCACGGGATGCTTGGATACGCATATTCTGATCAAAAACACCTATAGAGAGATCATCTCGAGTATACAAACGATCTAAATGATAATCTAAACGGGAAAGTTGCTGGGCGTAATCCTCATTGATCCCCTTAGCTAACTCTGTAGTTCGCAAGTATAAATGCCGATACATAAAGTCTTCTTGATCATGTTGTTGGCTGTAACTGGCATAAATAATTGGAAAACTGCCGGCAATAAGCATCAGTAATAAGAAAGGATGGAACAATAAGGCTTCGAGTTTAAGTCTTTGCTTATTGGCAGCATTAAAACGGCCCGTTACCTGCAACGCAGAGATGATCACACTGGCTACCAGTACATTAAAAATCCCATTTAAGCTTTGTTTGATTGCAACCAAGAGAGTGGCTTCCCACCCCATATTGAGTACTCCACGGTAAAAAAACATTACCAATGGGATCCCCACCAACAACCAAAACAACATGTCTGTTAGCACAAGGTTTGTGGAACGCCTAACATAGTAAACACCTACACATAGCAGCTCTATGGTAAAGATAATCCAGGCATAAGGGTGCCCCCACAATTCCCACGTGTAAGCACCTGCAACCAGCGCAACAATTAAAGCTGGCAATAAACCCAGCCATATTAATGTAAAGAACACTACGACGGAGCCAAAAATAATATCGACCCCATAAAACAGCGGCAAGACTAAATAATTTGCTAAATAAGCGAAGACAGACAAAAAAACCAACAGGCTAACAGCTTTAGGTTTAGCCATGGCTAGCCAGGCGTTATTTAACATCAATATGCTCCTTTTCAAGAGCGGGTAACTCAATAAAAAATGTTGTACCTTTGCCCTCGTCACTAATAAAGTCTATGATACCCTCCATTCTTTGCATTAATTGCTTACTAATAGCTAATCCTAACCCCGTCCCCCCCTTTTGACGCGTATCAGACGCATCTGCTTGAGCAAATTTTTGAAAAATACGGGTTCTAAAAGCATAAGGGATACCAGGGCCTTTATCTGAGACAGCGACCCGAACGGTGTTACGATACCTTTCTAAATCAACCCATACGGTTTCACCATTTGGCGAGAACTTTACCGCATTAGACAATAAGTTAGCGAAGACTTGTTGTAGTCTTAATGGATCAGCCTTAACCCACTGTTCGGTTACAGTACCCAGTTTAAGTTTTACGCCAAACTTAAATGCATAGCTTTGATGATTTTGTAAAGCATCGTTTATTTCATCTAACATATTGCAAGGTTTAAGATCTATTGGCATTTTATCTGCTAAGATTTTTTCTAGGTCAAGTAAATCATTCACTAGCGCAGTTAATCGGCTGGTATTTTTACTGGCCATTTGCAATAACTCTAGCACCGGTTCAGGTAATTTTGCGAATACACCACTTAGTAATAAACTTAAGCTGCCATTTATCATTGTTAGCGGTGTTCGTAGTTCATGATTAACCGTGGCAACAAACTCGTTTTGTATTCGCTCCATCTGCTTTCTTTCAGAAATATCCTCTACAAATGACCAGATATATTTGTGACCAGACTGATCAGTAGCAGGTCCTTGAAGAACCGAACCCGGTTTACGATTGATAAGCTCAACTAATTGGTAACCAGACATTCGGGTAAATTGTGCGTTTACCCATTGCACATAACCTGCGCCATCCGTAATAAGCACTGCACTACTACTTTGCTCTGCAACTCTGGCAAACTTTAATAACTCTTGCTGCTTCGCTCGCAGCGTAATGTTCTCCCGACTTTTAAAATCAACCAATAGCTCTGCAACAACTATGGCAGCGAGATCTTGCAAGGCTATTTTTTGCTGGACATTTAAGCTACGGGCTTGGAAATCTTTGATACACAACATACCTATGGCAAGATCGTTTATCAGCAGAGGCACACCCGCGTAAAATCGGATCCCCTGCTCTGCTGTTACCATTGGATTATCAGCGAAACGGGGATCAAGTGTCGCATCAGGGATTTCAAACACATCACGCTGTAAAATAGCGTGCCCACAAAAAGAGATATCACGGTGGGTCTCGCACTGCGACAAGCCTTGTTTTGATTTGAACCATTGCCTGTTAACATCAACCATAGAAACAACAGCAATAGGCACATTAAACATAAAACAAGCTAAACGAGTAATACGATCAAAGTGTACCTCAGGCGGCGTATCAAGCACAGCCAAATCATAGAGAACACTTAAGCGTGGTGTTTCATTGTCAGGAATGTCTGGTACTTGCATTGCAACCTCTCAGTTAGGCCGCCAAGTATTATCTAAATTCGATAGTCTTTACCCATAGCATTTAACACTTCAATCAGTTTATGGCTCACGTTATCTAAAGCAACGACTTGTTTTACACAGCCCGTTTTAATTGCTTCTTGCGGCATTCCAAAGATCAAGGAACTGGCTTCATCCTGTGCCATAGTGTAGCCGCCATGCTCTGCAATAAACCTTATACCTAAGGCTCCATCTTTCCCCATGCCAGTTAAGATAACCGCTAACGCATTTGTGGCGACAGCTTCAGCAACAGATTCAAACATCACGTCAACTGAGGGTTTATGACCTGACACACGAGGACCATCAGATAACTCAATGCGGTAATCAGCACCGCTTCGAACCACTGTCAGATGCCTGTCACCTGGAGCCAGATAAGCGTGCCCAGGCACAATTCGCTCCCCACCTTGAGCTTCGAGCACCGTGATACGACAAAGACCATCAAGCCTCTTCGCAAAGCTTTTAGTAAAGCCCGGTGGCATATGTTGGGTTATTACAATACCGGGGCTATCAATCGGCATCGCCGTAAGTACGGTTTTAATTGCTTCAGTACCGCCAGTAGAAGCACCTATAGCAATTATTTTTTCTGTGGTTTTAAAACGTAAAGCAGGTCTGCCCAAAGGTATGCTCGATTTCGGCTTAGGATTGAGCTTTGCTAACGCTGCAGTTTTTATTTTAGAAACAATTTCTTGTCGATAGTCTTCTATACCCTTAGCAATATCTAACTTCGGTTTTGCAAGATAATCTACCGCGCCTAGCTCTAACGCCCGCAAAGTTACCTCTGCGCCCTGTTCAGTCAAGCTTGAAATCATAATTACGGGGGTGGGCCGCGCTTTCATCAGTTTTTCTAAAAAAGTCAGCCCATCAACCTTGGGCATTTCAACATCTAGGGTAATGACATCTGGCCGATATTGGTTAACCATATCTCTGGCAGCATAGGCATCGGAAGCCGCACCAACTAATAAAAAATCCTGCTCATTTCGAATGATCTCACTTAATAAACTGCGGATCAGGGCAGAGTCATCCACTACCAATACTTTAATCATCAAACAACTCCACATCCTGCTGCACATTTTGAGAAGGCTTATTACGCAGTTGCATACGGTAAGCACTTTCCCGATCCATAATGGTATTATTATGCAGCGATTTGATTTTCCTGATTAGCACCTGCCCACTATCAGGAAAAAAATAGACTTTACGTGGATAGATATCGAGTAAGTCTTGTGCCACTACAGGAATACGTTCTAACTTGAGATACTCCATCACAAACTCGGCATTACGCTCTCCCACATTTATCGTAGTAAAGCCCTTTAGAACGTTACCACCACCAAACACTTTAGCTTCGAGGTTCTCACGGCGGGCTCCCAGTTTAATTAAGTGGTTAATTAAAATTTCCATGGCATAAGCGCCATAGCGGGCCGACTCAGACAAGATATTATCTTGGCCACTGCCATCATTAGGCAGTAAAAAATGGTTCATTCCTGCAACGCCAGTGACTCTGTCCCGAATACAAGCCGAAACACAAGATCCCAACACCGTAACGATTAAGGTATCGCCTTTGGTAGCAAAGTATTCGCCCGGTAATATTTTCACTGCTTCGCGATCAAAATGCCTATCAAAGTATCTATTAGGCGCAACATGAATATTGTCGGTATCAAATTCAGCCATATCACCGCCTAGCCAAAGAAGGCTTATAGGTGGTTTGGCCTGCCGATTTTACTAAATGTGTTGCAAGAGAAAAGTTTTCAGAATGCCCTGCGATATAAAGCCCTTGAGGAGGTAACAGCTTAACCATTCGCTCCAAAATACTGACCTGTGTCGGTTTATCAAAATAAATCATAACATTACGACAAAAAATAATATCAATTGGACCTCGCACGTCCCATTTTTTATCTAATAGATTTAACTGCCGAAACTGCACCATCTCCTGCAACTCAGGCACTACTTTTACAAAACCCTGCTTACTGCCAGTACCTCGGTAAAAGAATTGCTTGCAGCGTTGGGCATCTAAGCTTCGTATCCGCTCCGCAGCATAAATGCCGGCTCTGGCTTTTTGTAAGACTTGGCTATCGATATCGGTGGCAATAATTTCAATAGGAACATCAAAGCGCCCAAATACTTCAGCGACTACCATAGCAATAGAATAAGGCTCTTCACCGGTACTACTCGCAGCACACCAAATAGTTTTCATCTCTGGGTGCGCTTTGAGATAATCGGCAAGCACATCAAAATGATGCGGCTCACGAAAGAACGATGTTAAATTAGTAGTCAGCGCATTAACAAACTGCTCAGTTTCTGCATTATGCGCGTGCAAATATTGTAAATAACTCTGAAAGCTGGTTAATCTTAGCGCGCGAATTCTGCGCGCTAAACGGCTGTAAACCATAGAGTCTTTGCTTTCAGCTAACCGAATACCGGTTAGCTGATACAGCATTTTGCGCACTGCATCAAAATCGGTGCGATCAAAATTAAACTCTCTTTCGGCCGTCGTGGTTGTTCTACTCAAAAGCTTTCCCATTCATCTTCGTCTGACTTAGTTGGTTTTAGTAACTTAGCCGCAGGCTTGGCAACAGCTTTAGTACCCGCTTTGGCCATGGCTGGTTTTAGGTTTTTTTTCGGTGCTGCTATCGCTTTATGTGTTGGCCTGACGGGCTCATCATCTAAAGTAAACCGTGCCACATTCATGGCTAACTGTTCAGACTGAGATAATAAGCTTTCCGCAGCGGCAGCCGCTTGTTCAACCAGTGCTGCATTTTGCTGCGTCATTTCATCCATCTGGGTAACCGCTTTGCCCACTTCATCCAAGCCGGCAGATTGCTCTGCTGAAGCCGCAGCAATTTCAGACATAATATCGTTAACCCGCTTAATCGAGGTCACCACTTCTTTCATGGTGTTGCCCGACTTGCCTACCAGATCATTACCATTATTGATTTTATTAACTGAGTCAGAAATCAGCGCTTTAATGTCTTTCGCTGCGTTGGCAGAACGCTGTGCAAGGGTTCTGACCTCCGAAGCCACTACTGCAAAACCACGCCCCTGCTCACCGGCCCGGGCGGCTTCAACCGCAGCATTAAGTGCTAAAATATTGGTTTGGAAAGCAATGCCATCTATCACCCCAATAATATCGGCAATCTTTTGCGCCGATTCGTTAATCGAGGCCATGGTTTGCACCACTTGATCAATTAATGATCCGCCTTCTACTGCTACATCAGACGCTTTTGCCGCCAAAGTGTTAGCCTGACGAGCATTATCAGCATTTTGCCGCACGGTACTGGTCAACTCTTCCATACTTGATGCTGTTTCTTCTAAGCTGGACGCTTGTTGTTCGGTGCGGCTGGATAAATCGGCATTGCCTTGTGAAATTTCGCTAGACGCCGTATTGATGGTATTAACTGCTTCACGAATCTCTCCCAGCATTTGGGATAAATTTTCGGCAGTTTGGTTACACCCATCTTTCAGCGACTCAAAACTCCCTTGATAATCTTCAACTACACGTTCAGTTAAATCGCCTTGGGCGATAGCAGCAAGCACACGGTTGATATCTTGCAGCGCAGACTCACTGGTCGATGTCAGGGTATTTAAGCCCTTTGCAATCACTTTTAAGAAACCTTTTTGTGAACTCTCGTCAATCCGTTCAGCAAAGTTCCCCATTGCAGCTGCGGATACTACTCTTTCAATATCCTGCTCAGCCAAAACCTCGCTAGTTCGATCTAACCATTCAACAACAGTTCCTATGCGCTGACCTTCATCATTTTTTATTGGGCTGGCAGTTAATTTAAAAGTACGACTGGCAATTTTAATCGTTGTGGAATAGGTCGATGTCAGCTTTTCAATCATACCTTTTTGATGTGCAGGATTTTTATGGAAAATATCCATATTTTTGTGGAGTAAATTACTTGCAGAAAAATCAGGAAAACTTTGACGGATTTCTGGCTCTGCGTTTCTGAGCATTTCAATGACCGCTTTGTTTAAAAATATAATGTTATTCTCTGCATCAGCTATCATAGTGCAGGTTTCAACATTATCTAAGGCATCCCTAATGCGTAGATTCTCATTATGAATCACTCGCTCTTCACTGCGCCGAGCAAGTTCTTCCGTCATATCTTTCCATTCTACAACAGTGCCAACCCGTTGCTTTCTTTCATCAAAAACGGGAGTGGCTATAAGATCAAAAATAAGACCGGAGATCTTTAATTTTGTGTTGTAAGGTGATTGCAGTTGCCCAATAATGCCGCGTTGGTGTGATGGAGCTCTATGAAAAGTATCTACATTAGTACCAACTAACTGATCAACCCTAAAATTAGGGAGTTGTTTACGAATAACATCTTCATTTATTTTTAGCATACGCTCAAGAGAGTGATTAACATAGATAATATTCATCTCTGCATCAGCCATCATCACATTGGCCTGACAAACATCTAAGGCTGATTTTAGCGCTACAGCCATAGATGATATTTCATCTTTTTTTCTTGCTATTTCGGCATCTTGCGGGCTCAATTCAGAGCCAAAAATTTTTTTCATAAATGCATTCATGGCATAGTCTTCCTATAATTATAAAACAGATTTAACGAGGCAATACCTGTGATTCCATTAACTTACTGCGGACAGCAAAGTTAAAGATTGCTTCTTTACCCGGTGAAGCTTCAGCGTTAAATTCTGAATAAATCCATTTTTCGGCTTGCTTTACACCATGCTGCTTAATTAAATCCTTGCTTGAATATTTAAAAGCCATACCCCAGTCAGGAAAAAGTTTTTGATTAACCGCCATTTCTACTGTAACGGTTACATTTGTATGTCTTGGATCACGCTTAATACGTTCAAAAAGATCTAAAACCTCTGTTCGCTCACCTTCTAACAATTGAATAAACTTGTTATTTGCATAGACTAAACAACCCGTAATACCCCTTGGTTTATTATAGTTATTAGCAATTGTAAGTAACTCAATTAATTCTTGCTCGGTAAAATTTTTAGTAGCTGTACTGTAGTAAACAATTTGATATTGCAACATAGATAACACCCTCTTGATGTATGTAAAATATTAAACGCTTATCCACGCTCTGTATTGTTATCAAATAAGCAAAATTCATCACTTGAGATTAGTGCCTCAATATTTAATAAAATAATCATCAAGTCATTAACAGGTGCTAAACCATGCAGATATTGGCTATCAAAAGCTACCCCAAACTGAGGTGGTGGCTTGACTTCATCTGAGCCAATATTGATGACGTCAGATACTGAATCTACAACAATGCCCACTATACGCTCACCAATATGCAGCATAATAACAATGGTAAATTCGTTATAAGTCGCCTCGCCCACCGCAAACTTCAAACGTAAGTCGACAATAGGTACAATATCCCCCCGCAAGTTAAGTACCCCTTTTATAAAGGGAGGGGCATTGGCTATTTTCGTTACCGCTTCGTAGCCCCTTATCTCTTTTACTTTCATAATGTCGAGCCCATAATGCTCGTCACCCAGAGTAAAGGTCAAAAACTCCAGCCTTTGTATGTCTGCTTTATGTTGCTCGTTTGTTTTATTGTTCATACCGCATCCTTTAAAACCAAGGCATCATTGACCTGGGTGGAAAGCGATTCCACATCTAAAATTAATGCCACACTACCATCCCCCATAATAGTGGCGCCTGCCACACCGGGTACCCGACGATAATGCTGCTCCAAACTCTTAATAACTACTTGCTGCTGGCCAATTAAATCGTCCACTTGCAAAGCAAAACGCGTTTTGCTGGTTTCAATAAGCACCAAAATAGCTTGATCGGGCTGTTGCACTGCCCCAGTAATATGCATCACATCAAATAAGGACACTATGGGCCAATAAGCATCACGTAGCTCTAACATTTGTTGATTACTAATATTTTTCAGCTGTTCTTTAGCCGGTTGCACGGACTCAATAATGTTTACCAGAGGTATGATAAACAGCTGATCGGCTACAGACACAGACATGCCATCCAAAATGGCCAGTGTTAACGGTAGACGAATCTGAAAATTAGAGCCTTTTCCTTGATTTGATTCAATCTCTAGACGACCGCCCATCGCTTCAATATTACGTCTAACCACATCCATGCCCACGCCACGACCAGACACATCAGTCACCTCAGCGGCGGTGGAAAACCCCGGCGCCATAATCAGTTGCCAAACCTGTTGATCACTGGGGTTATCTGGCAGCTCAATGCCCTTTTCAATAGCCTTGGCCAGAATACGTTCGCGATTTAAGCCGCCTCCGTCATCGATAACACTAATTAAAATATTGCCGCCTTTTTGTTCAGCTTTTAGAATTAGGGTGCCTTTTTCTGCTTTGCCGCGCTCTAACCGAGTAGCAGGCACTTCAATACCATGATCTAAACTGTTGCGTACTAGGTGTGTTAACGGGTCAACCAAGCGTTCAATTAAACCTTTATCTATTTCGGTTTGTCCACCCTCAATCACTAGCTCAACCTGTTTATGTAATTTATGCGATAAATCTCTGACAACACGAGGGAAACGGTTAAAAACAAAGGAAAGGGGCAACATCCGAATAGACATGATGCTTTCTTGTAATTCGCGGGTATTACGCTCTAACTCTGCCAATGCTGTTTGCAAACGTTCGGCTAAAGGCCCCTCTACATCTGCGCCCAGTAAATTCAGCATTGATTGCGTAATCACCAACTCACCCGCTAAATTGACAAGATTATCCACCTTGGCGATGTCCACACGAATACTGTTGGCTTCTACCGACTCAGTTTTTATAGCAGCGGTTGGCGTTTTGGCAGGGGGTTTTGTTCCGGCTAGTTCAGACGGCATTGCCTTATTCGTTGAGTTAGCTGGCACTGTGATAGGTTGCACCTTGGCAGCAGCTGTGTTTGCATCTTGTACTTCGGTGGTGGCTTCCATCTCAAAAAAGCCAAAGCCACTGTCATCTGTTTGCGCAGGTTGCTCTGTAGTAAAAAAACCAAAACCTTCAATTTCTTTTACTACAACCGGCGTTTTAAAAAAACCATACCCTTGTGCTTGCTCTGTTTCTTCTTCAGGCTCTGAAAAAAAGCCAAAACCCTCTTCAGTTGTTAATTCAGGATGTAATAAGGCTTCAACTTGTTTGGTTGATTGCTCAACCATACTCCAGTCAGGCTCGATCCCATCACTGTAACCTGTTAACAGCGAACGAAGCACATCTACAGCTTGTAACAGCTCATCGACCACATGACTTGTAAAATTAAATTGACGCTGCCGGGCCAAATCAAACAGGTTTTCCATGACATGAGTTACAGAAATCAATGCTTCAAAACCAAAGATGCCGCTGCCGCCCTTAATGGAGTGTGCAGCACGGAAAATGCTGTTTAACTCTTCAAGATCCGGCTCCTCTAGATCTAACGCCATTAATAAACGTTCCATATCATCTAGATGCTCATGGCTTTCTTCAATAAAAACGCCATGAAACTGGCTCATATCAAT